>JAJZAS010000064.1 GCA_021799325.1 Bacillota bacterium
GGCCAAATCCCTCTCACAAACGCATGGGGATATAAGCAGATGCGTTATATACTGGTGCGAAACGGGTCTATCATGGACAATGAACTAAAGTTGATACCAGAAACGTGGGTGCCAATGTGGAAGGATAAGTATGCCACCGTGTATGTACGGAAGGGATATGTGAAATCTCTAAATTCAGAACACTCTATGGGAAGACTCAACCAAATTCCTTATTAACTGATAGTCGGACCGGACAGTGTCCATCAAGATCTTGGATAGTAGAGGATCCGCTCTAATCTAAGAATAAAATGTGTCGTTACAATAATTTCCATAGCCGTTATAACCCCATCCCTCCCCATATTCCCTCAACATTCCTATCTTCTGCACCCACATACCACGTGTCGACAGGTGTAATTGCGGGTATGTCCAACCCTAAGTATGCGATGAATACGGTGAAGCGCTTGTTGCAATTGACCGAGGAAGGACATATATCTGCCGGCATCAAGGAGATGGTCAATTTTATCAACGCTTCTTCTTATCAACTGGATGCATGATTTAGTTTTTGACATCGTTTGCTTATCACAGTTCCCATAAAGAATTTCGTATAATAAACCATGAAATAGAACTTGTAGCAAACCAAAACTTACCCTAGGAGTGGCATAAATGAAATTAAAACAGAGAAACAGATTTCTCCTAACCACTATCGTTTCTTCTGGCTTATTCGTTACAGGAGTCCTATTCCCCCTCTCCGCCATGGCGGCCACCAACAACAATTCCACCAACGTTGATACGATTTCCGTAACGGGTACAGCCAAAACCAAGGTGATTCCCAATACTGCTCAAGTATCCATAGGAGTCACCACCACTAATAAGAGTGCGGTTAAGGCAGAAGCAGAAAACAATGCAAAAATGATTGCGATGATGAAAAGTCTTGTCGAGTTTGGTGTTCCCAAAAATAATATCCAGACGGAGCAATTTAACATTCAGCCGAATTATTCCACGAATCAATCGAGCATTGTTGGGTTTACTGTAACCAATACACTAAATGTCACTATACACAAAATCAGCTTAACAGGGATGATTGTCGATAAACTGGTGAAGAATGGAGCCAATCAAATTAACAACATTTCTTATACCGAGTCGAATGCATCGCAACTTCAACAATCGTTAGAAACCGTAGCCATTGCCAATGCGAAGGCGCAGGCTACTCAAATCGCTAAAGATTTAGGCGTATCGATTACGGGGGTAGAATCGGTGGACGCGACATCAAGCGGAGTCGGCCCCGTGTATTATGGTAACAGTATGGACGCCGCGCTCGCTACTGTTCCGCTGTCACCAGGCACACAAACTATCTCGTCCAGCGTTTCGGTCGTGTTTACCATTCGTAATGCAAAAAAATAAACGAATCGGGAATACATCTTGATGTGAGCCGAAAATGATTCCCTATGCGACTAGATGTTCGAATTCAACAAACCACTATCCGCAATATTTACTTTATCGATTTACTTACGATTGTGGAGTAAAGGCATTCATGAGAACATGCATTCCCGCCAAATGCACTGCGTTCATGGCCCATGCCCGTCTTGCTTCACTCGTTCCATACGAGGGACCCGCACAGTCAAGCAACATGCCATTGACGTGAAGTTGCTTCCACTCCTGTATCCGTTTTTCAATTGCCGAATTAGGAATAATCGGGTTCACCGTGGTTGGTAGCATAGTTTGCAACTCACGAATCGATGGAATCTCAACATTTTTCGGATTTTCATCGCCACTCCCCAGTATCACTAGTCGGTAGCCCTGTAACAATTTTGCGTAGGCCACCAATTGATTGTGCTGTTGCGGTATCCATCCATAATCGATAGCAAACGCTTGAAGGGAAAGCGTATGGGAAGAGGTTTGATGGGATGGGTGAGAGAAGAGTAGCAAGGTGGCAAGGTTAAGTGCAATCATGATGTTCACGGCTCTCCCTCCTTAGTGACTGTCATTTATGAATCAAAGAACAGTTCTTTCAGCATGCCTTCTTTGTTCGTTAAAAATTGCCTAGTGATGATTTAGTGGTCTGTCTCCTCATAGGGAATTAGTGACATTGGGCTAGTATAAAAATGATAGATTTGTGCTTTAGGGTAGCCAAGAAGTATCGGCGAATGCGTAGCGATGATGAATTGCGACTGTCCTTGCTGTTCATGCTCCCAAAGAACGCGGAGCAAAGCCTATTGTCTGGCGGGCAATAAAGCTACTTCATTATATAATAAAGGCTATCCCTTTTTTCTCTTGTCTCTTTTCTTTTCCTATTCACTAATCCCTGTTTTTACCTATCATTCATTTTTATGATACTTGAAGTGATACATTATTTGAGGTGTACAATTTCAGGGAAAAACGCTGTTATGCTACAATGTTAGTGGAGTGGAGATGCCTATCGAGCATAATGGTCTGGAGGGACATCTGATTGACAGTTTCATTAAAAGAAATACAAGAAGCACGTATACGTTTAGTTGATATTATTGAAACAACACCACTTGATTTTTCGAATACCTTATCGAAGCTATCGGATAATCAAATATATTTAAAATTGGAGAATTTACAACGAACTGGATCATTTAAGATCCGCGGCGCATTCAACAAAATGTCCATGCTTACTGAAGTGGAAAAGTCTCGCGGTGTCATCGCCGCATCAGCTGGTAACCACGCGCAAGGAGTGGCATACGCGGCCAAATGGATGGGGGTGCCTTGCACCATCGTGATGCCTGCCGTTGCCTCCCTCTCCAAAGTGGAAGCAACGAGAGGCTATGGCGCTAATATTGTGCTGCACGGACAAAACTATGATGAAGCATTTGCTAAGGCGCAGGAATTAAAGGAAGCGAGCGGCGCCACCTACATTCATGCGTTTGACGATGAAATGGTGATGGCAGGTCAAGGAACGATTGGAATTGAGCTTCTCGAACAATTGCCAGATTTGGAAGCGATCGTCGTCCCCATCGGGGGAGGCGGGCTGATCTCGGGTATTGCCATTGCCGCAAAAACATTGAAGCCAGATATCACCATTATCGGTGTCGAGGCAAAAGGAGCTGCCGGCTTCAAGCAGTCGCTGCTTGCCAATCGAATTGAAGAATTGTCACACGTGGCCACCATTGCAGACGGTATTGCCGTGAAAAAGCCAGGGGTTCTCACTTTTGCTGCGGTTTCATCATTTGTCGATGATGTGGTGCTGGTCGATGATGAAGAAATCGCGCGCGCGATGGTCGTCTTGATCGAGCGCTCGAAAGTGGTCAGCGAAGGCGCAAGCGCTGCCGGGATCGCCGCAGCGATTACGAAAAAACTTCCTTTTGAAAATAAAAAGACTGCCATCGTCTTATCGGGCGGCAATGTGGACGTCCTGCTTCTCTCTCGCATCATTGAACACGGTCTGGTGGCGGCAGGCCGACACATTCGTTTTGTCACCACGCTACCCGACCGACCTGGAGCCCTTGTCAACTTACTCACCACCGTTGCCGCGACAGGTGCCAACATTGTGTCAATTGAACATTACCGGCTGGGGCAGGCCGTAAATCTCGGTCAGGTGGAAGTGCAACTAGCGGCAGAAATGCGCAACTGGGCCCATATAGAAGAACTCAAAGACAAGCTCCATCAATCAGGTTACGAATTACAGCTTCGCTAAAGCGCGAGCAAGGACGGTTGGTTAAGATGCAAGATTTCCGATTTGCACTGGATATTGGTACCAGGGGCGTCACTGGCCTTCTTTATACGATGGAGAACGACCAGTGTATGGTCCATTATACGGAATCCGTTGAGCACCAGGATCGCGCCATGCAAGATGGTCAAATTCACGACATCCAGGCTGTTTCCAGCGTCATTGCCAGAATCAAGGCAAAACTTTCGGAAAACAGCCAACAAGAGCTTTCTCAAGTGGCTGTCGCGGCAGCAGGTCGTGCACTCAAGACCATTGATGCAGAAGCTTCTTTTCCGCTTGGTGGTAATACCTGTTCACAGGAAGACGTGTTCAATTTGCAATTGCTCGCCGTGCAAAATGCGAAGATGCTTTTGTCAGGTGAAGATCGCGTACCGGATAATAGCCCCTTTTCCCTGCATTGCGTTGGCTATTCAGTGCATACTTTTTACCTGGACGGTGAAAGGATCGGAAATCTTGTCGGCCAGCGCGGCCAAGAAGCAAAAGTCTCCCTGATTGCCACGTTTTTGCCCCGTGTGGTCATTGATTCACTCGACAGCGCACTGCGCGGAGCGGATCTTTTGATGCATGGACTGACACTAGAACCGATCGCGGCGTTAAACGCCCTTATCCCCAAAACCATGCGTAAATTGAACATCGCCCTCGTCGATATTGGGGCAGGCACTTCGGATATCGCGATTACTGCCGATGGAACCGTACAGGCTTATGGCATGGTACCAATTGCAGGCGACGAAATTACGGAAGCACTGGTGGACTTATTCCTGCTGGATTTTCCTGCGGCAGAGTCGTTGAAACGTGAGTTATTACTCGAACCTAAACAAACCTTCGAGGATATTCTTGGCATTTCAAAAACAGTCACCAGCAAAAAGATCCTACAGCAGTTAAAGCCCTCGATCGAAGCCCTCGCGCAGGCAATTGCGGACGAAATTTTGCGCTTAAACAGCAAGTCCCCCACCGCGGTGATGCTGATTGGGGGCGGGGCCAAAACACCTTTTATTGAATCATTGCTTGCCGCTAAGCTTGGACTCTCTTTGGATCGCGTGCGAGTAAGGGATCGGGAATCCATCACAAATGCCATCGGCTGCAATGAACAACTGACAGGACCAGAGGCCGTTACTCCAATAGGCATCGCGCTTGCCGCTGCCTCCAGCGAAATTACCCCGATCACCGTCAGTGTGGATGGCCACGCCACGCGCCTGTTTGCTTTTCATCCGCTCACGGTAGGCGATGCGCTGCTCGAAGCTGGAGTGGATCTTTCGATCCTCAAGGCGCGGCCTGGCGCGGCAATCGTGGTCGAAATCGATGGTCAGATTCAAGCCTTGACCGGAACCATTGGCTCCCAGGGGAAACTAATGAAAAACCACCAACCCACTTCGCTCGCAGAAATTCTCGAAGCAGGAGATGAATTGGAGGTCGTTCCCGCCACACCGGGTCAAGGGGCAACAGGTACGCTCGGCGATTTGATAGACACGACGAAGAAGCGCACCATCTGGATAAACCATGAGCAAATTGCCGTGGATCCAGCACTGCTGATCAATGGACGAGCAGCAACTTCCACCAGCAAACTCAAGGACCGGGACCAGATCCACATTAAATGGCCCACCGTCAGCGATGTCCTTTTTACCTATAAAAAAATCAATTTCGACACTACCCTTCATCTAAAAGTCAACGGAGAGTGGAAAGAATGGCAGCAACCATTATTTCGAGTCACTTCTGATCCGGAAGGAATATACAAAGTGGATATCAGTGCAATGGTCGAAGACGAAATGGTAATCTATCTAGTGGACGTCCCACCGCTCACCATTCAGAACGTGCTTCACAAAGCGAACATCGTGTATACGGAGGTGACGCCATTCCAGTTGACTGTGAATGGTAAATTGGAGGTGTTCCGCACGCAAGCTCCTATCCTCTTGAATGGCAAAGCCACCACCCTGCAAACACTGGTCAGTGACAAGGACGAAATTTCATATGAACCAGTGCAGGGCAAGGTTGACACCCCCATCACGATAAGCGATGTCATTTACCGATTGGGTGACAATCTTAGATTGCAGGGGTTGGGAAAAGCCCGGCTGATCATCAGAAAAAATGGCGAAACCGCTGACTTTACGACCGTATTGGCACATAACGACTCCGTGGAAATTTATTGGGAAGACAGACTGCCGGATCCGGAGTTACGCAAAGGAGGGATGGCAAGTGGCCAAACGGGATAAAGAAGGCACCAAGCAACGAATCCTGGATGCGGCGATTGATGTGTTTTCCGACAAGGGTTATAACGGGGCCCTGGTGGATGACATTACCAAATTGTCTGACACCTCAAAAGGCGCATTTTATTTCCATTTTCCAAGCAAAAAATCGATATTCAAAGCACTTCTTGGCACGCTTGTTGAGCGGATTGTCGCAGAGGTGGATAAGGCAATTGAGGATAAAGCCGGCGCGGAACTGAAGATCGAAGCCGCGCTTGAAACCGTCCTGCAAATATTTTCGCGCCATGAAAAAGCGACCCGCTTGTTATTTCTCGAGGCAACAGGACTTGGGAAAACATTTGATCGTGAAGTTTTTGATGCCCACCAGAAATTTGCGACTGTGATTGCAGGACACCTTCAATCCGCGATTGACGATGGCTCAATTGCACCGCTTGATGTGAATCTTACGGCATATGCATGGCTTGGTGCCATACATGAGGTGATGCTGATGAGTTTTTTGAATCCGCAAAGTCCCCCACTTGGGGAATTGACAAAACCCCTCAAAACACTTTTGATGAGTGCATTAACCAGAACGGTGCCCACAACGTGACAAGCCTAAACATTGTTGTCATTATCAAAATCAACTATAATTACACTAGTTTATAGGTGCGTACATAAAAGGAGTCTATCACTTGATTATCGACCCGATGTCTTCATTGAACTCCGTCACCCCTTTGGCCACAACACCGTCAGTCAACACGAAACCGTCACAAAGCAACACCAGTAGCACGACGAGTTTCTCTACATTGCTGAATCAGGCAATAGGAAGCAGTGGGACGGCAAGCAATGGCAGTGGCGCTGCGACAAGCACAGTTACGAATAGCGCCAATACTAACCAGGCCACCAACCTTGCCGATCTGTTTAGTTTGCTCATCCAAAATCAACTGAATAATTCACTAACCAGCATGCTGGACTCGACAGGAAGTTCGAGCAGTAGTTCAAGTTCGAATTTATTAGGGGGGAGTTTGCTCGGTGGAAGTGGAAGTTCCAGTTCCTCCGCCCTCTCGATTCTGGAGAATGCTGCGGCCATGCAAGGCAACCTACTAGGCAGTTCAGGAACTTCAACGTCAAGCAGCAGTTCTATTAGTTCACTTCTGACTTCCGACCTGCTCCCCCTCCTTCTTGGCGGTCCGAGCAATATCGGAGGAACGGCTGGCATCACTATGGCTGGGAATCAAATTCCCATGGGGTCACTTTCTACACCCGTCATCAATCAGACCCTTCCTTCGTCTATTAATTCGGCCAATACATCCACCACCAACTCCGTCAGCAAAGCGACGATTCAAACATGGATCAATGAATATGCACCACAATATGGCCTTGATCCTAAACTGGTCAACGCAGTGGTCACGGAAGAATCGGGTTACTCCCCTAGCGCCACTTCTTCGGCAGGTGCCATGGGTCTCATGCAACTAATGCCGGAAACCGCAGCCACACTTGGTGTGTCTAATCCTTATGATCCTCTGTCCAATTTGCTTGGAGGTATGAATTATCTCAGTGAACTCTTAAAAAGTTATCACGGCAATATACCTCTGGCCCTAGCCGCATATAACGCCGGAAGCCATGCGGTGGCAGAATATGGCGGCATTCCTCCGTATCCTGAAACACAGCGTTATGTTCAAAACATCCTCGCTTTGATGAACCAATAACCATTAGTGTCACCTATAGAAAGGAGCATTAGTCATGGGGCCTTTCCGAACGGTGAAGGACTTTCTTTTTGCTAACCGCAAAAATTATTTATTAGGAATTTTCTGGGTCATTTTTGTCGACAGTCTGCAACTGGTCATTCCCAAGATTCTGGGTTCCTTCGCAGAAGAATTTTCCTTGAACCAGTTGACCACTTCACGGCTTCTTTTTTATGCCCTTATCTTTTTTGGCTTAGGATGGATCGTGGCTTTTTCCCGATATAGGTGGCGGATGTACATTTTCGGCACCGCACGAAAACTCGAATATGAAATGCGTAACCGGATCTATCAGCACTTGCTCAAATTATCCGCTAACTACTTTTCTAAACATAAAACCGGTGATTTGATGGCCCATGCCACCAACGACGTTTTTGCTGTTCGCTATGCACTTGGTTCGGGACTCGTGATGATTGTGGACCCTATTTTTCTCATTATCACCACGCTGATCATGATGCTC
>JAJZAS010000065.1 GCA_021799325.1 Bacillota bacterium
GTCCTCCAATGGAATTGGCAAGCACAATGCTGGCATTGGTTCCCTCCACAATGGGAATATCCGTGGCATTGACGAGTGGCAAAGTAGAGGTCGTTTTCGCATTCACTAGTCCTGCTTGTTTTTGGTAGGTGGTGGCTGCCACTATGCCATTTGCCACCGCACTGGCCCCGGAACTGATGATCAGTGCAAAAATAGCGGCGATCACGAGCATGGTAAAGGGGCCCAGTCTTGCGAGTGCATTTCTAAGGCCTTCCATTGCTGCATAGGCACCTTGCCCCGTTTTGCGAGGGCCTCTTTTCTGGGTGGTCTGGTAGATGCCAAAGGCGATGGCTGCGAGCACAATCGCAAACCCTCCCAAAAACGCCAATGCGACAATAAATAATATGACGAGAAGGATGATGGTTAACATTCTGTTTTTCGCCAAAAAAGACATGGAGTGTTCCATCACGATTCGCACAATACGAATGACGATGGCAAAAAGCACAATATAAATCCAAAACAGCACATTGATCACAGGAAAATACCCACTGAAATACTCTCCTGCCGCCAATAACAAATCGACAACAACGAGCCATAAATAAGCGCGTGCAGGCAGGCGTTTGGGCCAAAACCCGATGTACATGGCAAGCAGGATAGCTGTTGGCGCAATTAAGTATACGTACATGACTACCCTCGTTTCTTTTTGTGATAGTTGCGTTGACTTGATCAGTGTATCATTGCCAGCCAATATTCGCCAAACCACTAACTTAGAAAGGAAAGGTCGGTTAGCATGATCAGCATCGAAAATGTCTCTGTCAAAAAACAAGATAAATTCTTACTTCGTGACATTCATTGGCGCACAAAAATAGGGGAGCAATGGGTGCTCTTAGGTGCTAATGGCGCAGGAAAGACCACGTTGTTACAGGTGATTCTCGGCTATTTGTGGCCCACATCGGGGCACGTACAGGTGCTTGAGAAGGTGTTTGGAGAATATGATCTGCGTGAACTGCGTAAAAAAATAGGATTTGTCAGTGTCCAGATGGATGTACGCCTTGAAGGCGGCGAAACGGCACTCGATCTGGTGGTGAGCGGTAAGACAGCTTCCTACCGCCTTTATGACATGCCAACAGATGGGGATAGGGAATTGGCAGCGCATTTTTTAGAAACCCTTAGTGCCACCTCTATTGCAAAGAAACCCTATCACCTTCTTTCTCAGGGGGAGAGGCAAAAAGTACTGATCGCTCGCGCCTTGATGGCAGATCCTGAACTACTGGTGCTGGACGAGCCTTGCAATGGACTTGATTTTCCATCTCGCGAACAATTGCTTGATGCAATTTCCACCATGACGGAAAACCGCAATCGACAACTCATCTACGTGACCCATTACCCTGATGAGATCACCTCAGGCTTTACCCACGTTGCGCTATTAAAAGAAGGCGTAATGGTGGCAGCAGGAGAAAAACATAAGGTATTGACCGATGAGGTCTTGACAACAGCTTATGAGGTGCCTGTTCATGTGGAATGGCTCGACGAACGGCCAGTGATACGCATGAAGAAAAAGTGAGGGATATGCAAAATGATAGAGGTCTGGCTGGGACAAGCGGGAAGCGGCAAAACGACTTCCGTTTGCATGGCTGCAATGGATGCGCAGGAACAGCACCCTGAGGGCGGGCCGATTTTTGTGATCACGCCTGATCAGGCGACATTTGTAGTGGAAAAAAGGCTCCTCGAGGCTTCCCGAGAAGGAGTGCTGACTCGTGTCCAAGTTTACCATTTCCGCCGCTTGGCGCTAAGAATGTTAAGTGATCATCAGCAACTGCCACTAGGAATGATTTCACAAGCAGGTAAATACGCCATCTTTTCCGCGTGTTTTCAGGAGGCGTTGCCAAAACTTGACGTGCTTGCACGAACAGAGCAGGATTCGCGATATCTCGATCGTCTACTTAAATTAATTGAAGAGTTTCAAGAAAACGGGACTCTGCATGATTTTGAAAAATGGTTGCAAAGTGCGGCACTATCTTCCCGCGTGCAAGCCAAAATGCAGGATTTGCTGATTTTGTGGAAAACCTACGAGTCCGCGATCGCCGATCGATTTCTTGATCCCTATCACCTGATGCCAACCTTTGCGACCTACCTGTCTTTGCATGCCAAAGAGGTCGCCAAATGGACAGTCTATATTGATGGATTTTTGGGATTTACCGGTCAGGAATGGAAAGTGATCGAGTCTCTTGCGAAAACCGCTTGCAAAATGGTGGTCACCATTGGCATGCCGCCTGATTGGGCAGATAAGTCAGAGAGTGAATTACTTGAATGGGTTGAATTCAGTCCATTTGCCCAAGCAGCGGACGTTCTGAATAAACTTCGAAAATTATCGCAGGATCAGGGGGTGCCACTCCAAACGGGAGCCTCGCCAAATTATCGCCAAGGCGCTCGCTTTGAATCTCCCTCCCTACACTATCTCGAAACCACGATATTTTCACCTTCCTCTACTTTCGTTACGCTTGCGAAGGAGGGATCGCTACCTGGACTTCGCATGGCTTCAGCCCCTCGTATGGAGGAGGAAGTAAGAGGGATGATCCACGATCTTATTCGCCAAAAAAGACGGCGTGGATTTCGATTTCGGGATTTTTCCCTGATCGTGACTGACTGGGAAGCCTACCGGCCTGTGCTGGTTCGGGAATTGCAACGCGCAGGGATTCCTTTTTCTATCGATGAACGGACCAGCATTGCCTCTCATCCATTTCCGCGCTTGATCTTATCTCTCATTGGCTTTGCAGCAATGCAAGCAGATGAAGCGGCCGAGATGATCAAGTCGGATCTTTTTTTATTGGATAGAGACGCAGCAGATCGCTTGGAAAATCATTTGTATGAAAATGGAATGACGCTCGGTGATTGGGTGAAAGAGGAGTCGGTGCCAGCAGATGCGGAGTGGCTTGCCATCAAGGAAAAGTTGGTTTCCGCATTACGTCCTTTTTTTCCACAGGAAAAAAATCATCAAAGGTCTGTGGAATCATGGCTGATTGACTTGTGGGCGTTATTGGAACAGATACAAATTACCGATAAATTGATGCAAGAAAAGTCCAGCCAAATGGTCACGTTGACATTGCAAATCCTCGATGATTTGTCACTCACTATGGGAGATCGCAACGTGACTGCTAAAATGCTCTATGAACAACTCTATCATGCGTTTCACAGCGCTACCACCGGATCGATTCCCGCACGCGTCAATGAAGTGCTTGTCACCGAAGTAAGTCGTGTTCGCGCTTTTGAAACCGAGGTAGTATATCTGCTCGGGTGTCAGGAAGGTACATTTCCAAAGCGGGTCAATCCGGATGAACTGTTGGGTGATAGAGAACGCGAGGAATTGAATGAACAAGGGCAATTCATTGCTGCAGACAGTGATATTCGTCAGCAATTTGAACGTTACCGTGTGTATATGGCGTTAACCAGAGCCAAAAAACAATTGATTCTGTCCTACACCTTGCAGGATGATGCCGGCAAATCACGGCTTCCGGCCATTTTGTTGCGAAAATGGCAAAGGGACTTTAGCGGACTGACTGTGGAATCTTGGGAATCTCACCACCTCCTATTGGATGAGGAGTCGCTCCTTAGTGGCAACAGAAAAGAAGCCGCCGAAAACTTGGGCCAAGTACTAAGCGCAACGCCTAAGATAGAAGACATTCCAGTAGTCTTTAAGGCGGTGTATCGCATGTTTGCAAGTGGAGTATGGCCGAAATCACTGGCCTTACCATATTGGCTGGGAATGGGTCATACCGCCAAAAGTGATACATTACCTCGTGAAGTAGCGGGTCTGCTTTACGGGGAGAAACTATCCGGCAATGTCAGCCGCCTTGAACGCTTTGCGGCATGCCCATTTGCACACTTCGTCGACTATGGGTTAAAAGCCAAAGAACGAAAACAAGTGGCTTGGGACGCGCGCAATCAGGGGAATTTTCTCCACCAAGTGCTTCACGAAGTGCAAATGGAACTCAGTGAAAATGAGATCATTTGGAGATCACTTACTGATGAACAGGTCGATGAGGTGACCAGTGCCATATTTGCAAAAGAAGTGTCGCGCTTTGAAGGAGGGCGACTGATTCGGGGAGGTCGCAACCAATTACTCGCCATTCAACTCAAACGCACGATATTACGAGCCATGAGGACACTGACAGAACACATGAGGCGAAGTGATTTTTTCCCTTGGAAGCTGGAAGAAAAGTTCTCATATGAAGATCCACATGGCGGATTTTTGTTAAAAGGTAGAATGGATCGAATCGATTTGGCGAAAGAGGAAAGTCAATTCTGGTTTCGCATCATTGATTTTAAGAGCAGCACGAGGTCAGTGGATTTTGCCAAGATGTATTATGGTCTCTCGCTTCAACTATTGCTATACGCAGGGGTAAGTGAAGATGAATCACCGGCACTCTTTGGCAAAAAGGCGCGATTTGCAGGGATGTTTTATTTTCCTGTAATTGATCCGATTAGGCAAAAAAAGCAGTATACGAACCCCGAACAAGCGCTGGAAACGCTGCGCAAGGACACAAAAATGAAGGGGATCATCATAGGCGAACACCAAGTCGTGGACATGTTGGATCGGCGCATTGCCGAGGGCAAAACAGACCTTTTTAACAAGATGCTGAACAAAGACGGCGAGTGGGCAGAAAGTTCCCCAGCAATCAGTGAAAACGCATGGAAAGCCTTAAAGCAACTGGGATACGATCACGCACGATCCCTCTCGGCAGCGGCAAGCGAAGGCGACACCGCCATTCGTCCGTATAAGCTGCAGGACGAAACGCCATGCGCTTTTTGCGAGCTGCAGTCCGTTTGTGCGTTTGAGCCGCAATTTCATGGAGCATGGTACAGAAGACTACGCCCACTGAAGAAACAGGACGTGTTGCTGGCGCTGGAAGAGGGGGAATGGCAATGACCACCTGGTCTATTTTGCAGCAACAGGCGATCTCCAAAAGAAGTCCACAATTGCTGGTATCCGCAGGGGCCGGTTCTGGAAAAACTTCAGTGCTGGTCGAACGCGTGTTGACAAGGATTCTTGATGATGGCATGGATCTTGACCAGTTGTTAGTCGTCACCTTTACTGAAGCGGCAGCGGCAGAAATGAAAGCACGCATCGAGGAAGCCCTCTATACAAAGACCAAATTGGGGATGAACAAACGGGCAGCGAGCCAATTACAACGGATTGATCATGCGCAAATTTCCACACTGCACAGTTTTTGCCTATCGGTGCTGCGCCTTGGTGCAGTGGACCTGCCTGTAGCACCGGGATTTCGGATTGCGGATGGCAATGAGGCTGCTATGGTGCTCGAAGAGTTGCTGACCGAGTGGTTTGATGAGTGGCTTATGGCACAAGAAGAACACGTGGATTTTGCCCTGCGTCATGGGGAAAAGCGGGGAGATCAGGGACTGCACAAGTGGCTGAAGCAGTTGTTTCACTACGTGCGTAGCCAGCCGGACCCGGTTGAATTTTTAGACGAAATGGTGACTTTGTACCTCGACAACGCCAATCGACCGCTGCAGGACATGATTTATGCGGATCTTTACGCGAATCGGGTCTACCTTCAGGTGAACCGGGCCCTTCGTCTCATGCAAGAGGCAGAGCGCATGAGTCATCTTCCTGGAGGTCCTGATAATTATGTGCCGAAACTGCAATCAGAGATCGAATGGATTCGTCAATTGCTTCACTTGACAGAGAAGCGCTCGTTTTCGGATATGTCATCCTGGCAGGAGCCCTTCTCTAATTTGCCACCTAATCGTGTGGCAGACAAAACCATTAAAGAAAGGGTCCAAAAAAACAGGAAAGATGCCAGAAAACTGATCGCTGACCTGCACCTTGGCGAACGAACACCTGATGTGCTGGAGCAACAGGTGAAAAACGGAATTGCAGATGTCCAAATGTTGGCCTCTATGCTTGCGGATTTTTCAGCAGCTTATCAAGCCCATAAAAGAATGCTTGGCATTGTGGATTTTCAGGATTTGGAGCACATGGCCTATGATCTCCTTCGTAAAACCGATGCGCGATCAGGAGTGATACAAGAGCTCTCGGGAAAGTTTCAGGAAATTATGGTGGACGAATATCAGGACACAAGCCCGCTTCAGGATGCGATCTTACAACAACTAGCGACACTTGGGGAACCAATCGTTTTTCTCGTGGGAGATGTGAAGCAAAGCGTTTACCGTTTTCGCATGGCGGAACCCGGACTTTTTTTGCAGAAAGCAAAAGCATACCTTGGATCCGGCAATGTGATTGACATGAATGAAAATTATCGCAGTCGCAAAGAGGTGGTGGATGCGGTCAATCTGTTGTTTGGTCAACTGTTCACGCCTGTGCTAGGCGGGCTTGTCTATGATGACAGTGCGAAGATGGTGCCGCTTGCCAGTTATCCTCAGGAATCTGGGATTCTCACACTTGCTGCAAAGGTGGAACTTCACTTGGTGGAGAGCGGGATGTTGCAAATTGGGGATGAGGAAGAGTCAGATGACGGGGAAGGCGCACCGACAGATGAAGAACCTGGCGCTGAGCATGATGACCTCACTCGCGATAACGAGTGGATTCAGGAGCTCGAGAAGATGGAACGTGAAGGATTTGTCATTGCTTCTCGAATAATGGAAATGATGAACGCGGGCCATGCTGTTTATGATGCTAGTTCAAAAAAATATCGACCGCTGGAATACCGAGATTTTGCCATCTTGCTTCGCGCAGACAGGTCTCGCATAGACACCTTACTTGGCGTACTTCGCAAACAAGGAATTCCTGCTGCAGGAAACGCAGACAGCGGATTTTTTGCTGGGTATGAGATTCGCCTTGCCCATGCCCTTTTGCACGTGGTAGACAATCCTCAACAGGACATCCCGTTCATCAGCGTGCTTCGCTCATTTATCGGGGGATTTTCTAGTAAGGAGCTTGCATTGACGAGGAGTTATTCGAATGGTAATTTTTACGAGGCGTTATGCGAACTAAACGCGAATGAACCTGCATCGGATATAACGGATCGGAGTTTGTGGGAAAAAGCCCATCTTTTTTTGGCGCGGTTAGAAGACTGGAGAACGGTGGCCCGGACATTGCCGCTACCGGAAGCAGTCTCTTCTCTTTTGCGGGACAGTGGACTTCTGGCGTATTTCAAGGTTGCTCCTGGCGGTGCGGTGAGAATCGCCAATCTGTCCTATCTGGAACGCATGGCTTCCGTGTACGATAGCGTTGGTAGTCACTATTTTTCCAAATTTGTAAGCTATTTAGATGATCATTTGGAAAACAGCGAGCTTGATTTGGGCGGGGCCTCCGTGTTTTCTGAGCATGACAATGTGGTTCGCTTGATGACCATTCATAAAAGCAAGGGGTTGGAGTTTCCCGTTGTTTTTGTTGCGGGACTTGGCAACCAGTTTAACACGAGGCATGATTCGACGTTTTACCTGCATCGAAAGTATGGGTTTGGAATGAAAGAAACGAGGCTGGATCAAAGGGAACGCATTCCCACATTGACGAGTATGGCGCTTCAGGAACTCGATGAGAAGGAAAGTCTAGCAGAAGAGGCAAGGGTGCTATATGTGGCCATGACTAGGGCGCGAGAGCGATTGGTGCTTTTGGCAAGTGCGAAGGGCACCAACGCTTTGCTGCAACAGGCAATGGACGATTTTTCCATGACTTATTCGTCAGGAAAGCCGTTAACGGATGACCAATTGTTACAGGCGAAACGCTTTTTGGACTGGTTGTTACCTGCTGTTTTTTCAAGTGATGAGGGGTTGAAGTATTTTTCTGTAAAATGTTGGGACAAGGTGGAGGATTTTGAGAGGCCGGATGAGGTAGATAGTGATCTGTCAGAAACCACGCAGCGGTTGCTTCAATTTGATCCTTCTCTTCTAGCACCCACCACACCGGAAGAAGAGTCGCAGATGAATGCGATCATGTCAACGATGGCAGCACAGATGAGTGAAGGGGATGCCTCAAGCGAAACCAACATTTATGCGAAAGTCAGCGTGACAGAGTGGCGCAAACGAGTGAGTGCAGCAAGTGCGGCGAATCGTGAAGCAA
>JAJZAS010000066.1 GCA_021799325.1 Bacillota bacterium
GTTGTACAATTCAACGCTGGCGCCTAGCGACTGTCCGATCACCTTGCCCTGTCTCGCCGTTTCCAGTGCCTGGAGCACTAGGGATCGAAGCGCCATGATCGGCTCAAATTCTTGTGCCAATTCTTCCTGAAAGTACTCGTCAGGAAGCGGATACCATTCCTGCATCTGCACACTCAAATCCTGCACGTTCGGTATTTCTCCCCACACTTCATCCGCAGTGAAGGTCAAAATAGGTGCCACAAGGCGAACCAGTGTATGAAGGCTTTCAAAGAGCACCGTCTGTACGGAACGTCGCTTCAATGAATCAGCGTTTTCCACATACAGCGCGTCTTTCATCACATCTAAATAAAAACTGGACAACTCCACTGCGCAGAAATTCTGCACCGCATGGTACACCACATGGAATTCATACTCCCTGTAGGCTTCCTGGCAACGTGTTGACAATCTCGCCAGGCGATCAAGTACAAAGCGATCAATGCTGCGAAGTTCACTGTACGAAACGCGATTCTCTTCCTTAAAATCATACAAATTGCCGAGCAGAAAACGGAAGGTATTTCTGATCTTGCGGTATACCTCTGCCACTTGCTTCAAAATCGCCTGGGAGATCCTCACATCTGCCTTGTAATCCACAGATGCCACCCAAAGTCGCAGGATATCGGCCCCCATTTGCTGAATCACCTGATTGGGGTCGACACCATTCCCCAGGCTCTTTGACATTTTCCTGCCTTCGCCGTCTACGATAAATCCGTGCGACAATACCTGCCGATAAGGAGATTGACCTGTTACTGCCACCGATGTCGACAACGAGGAATTGAACCATCCACGATACTGATCAGATCCTTCAAGATATAGGTCTGCCGGCCAGCTCAGTTCAGGACGCTTTCTCAGTACCGCCATATGGCTGGAACCGGAATCAAACCACACGTCCATGATGTCTGTTTCTTTGCGAAAATGCTGACTACCGCATGCGCACGTTTGGCCATCAGGCAACAATCCTTTGGCATCGCGCTCAAACCAGACCTGGGAACCGTGCTGTTCAAATAAAGTCGCCACATGTTCAATCGTATCCCGATTGAGGAGCGTTTCTCCGCAGTCTTCACAATAAAATACAGGGATAGGCACGCCCCATGTGCGTTGCCTGGAAATACACCAATCGGTCCTATCCGCAATCATGTTGTGAAGTCGGATCTTGCCCCAAGGGACCGCCCAATCCACGCGATCGATTTCCTCTAACATGGTTTCGCGAAACGCTTCAATGGACGCGAACCACTGCTCTGTTGCCCTGAAAATCACCGGATTTTTGCAACGCCAGCAATGGGGATACTGGTGTTCGATCTCGCCTTCTGCCAAAAGCGCGCCTTTCTCTTTTAACGTCTCGACAATGAGCGGGTTGGCTTTGGCGTAAAAATGTCCATCAAACGGAGCAGCTTCTGCCGTAAATTTCGCTTTGTCATCAAGCGGAGCAAGGATGGGCAGGCCGTATTTCAGACCGACGAGATAGTCGTCCATCCCGTGTCCAGGAGCGGTATGCACGGCACCAGTACCTGTTTCGAGGGTGACATGGTCGCCAAGAATCACCAAAGATTCACGATCATAAAAAGGATGCCTCGTCTTGACGCCCTCAAGTTCTTTTCCCTTGAACGTTTGCAGCAGTTGATATGTGGAAATACCGGCCACTTTCATGACGTCCTCGACAAGAGAGCTTGCAATCAGCAACTTTTCACCACTAGCAAGAATCAGCGAGTACTCAAAATCCGGGCCAAGTGCAATGGCCACGTTGGCCGGAATCGTCCAAGGTGTGGTGGTCCAAATGACCACATGCGCATCGCTAGGTAACTTGCCTAGTCCGTCTTGCACTGGAAACTTCACGTAGATGGAAGGAGATTTCTTGTTGGCGTACTCGATCTCCGCTTCTGCCAGCGCCGTTTCGCATGACGGACACCAATAAACGGGTTTCAACCCCTTATAGATGTATCCTTTTTCCGCCATCGTGCCAAACACGCGAATCTGTTCTGCCTCATAATCCGGCGTCATCGTCACGTACGGATGATCAAAATCTCCGCGAACGCCAAAACGCTGAAACTGCTCTTTCTGAATGTCAATAAAGGACTGCGCGTACGCCGCGCAAGCATCACGGAAATCAGTCACCTTAATTTCGTGACGGTTCAACTTTTTCGCTTTGATGATGGCGGTTTCGATAGGCAATCCGTGCGTATCCCAACCAGGCACATAGGGCGCGTCATAGCCATCCATCGTTTTGGATTTGACAATCATGTCTTTAAGAATTTTATTTAGTGCATGCCCGATGTGCGTGTTGCCATTCGCATAGGGAGGACCATCGTGCAAAATGAATTTTGGCTTGCCAGCTCGTTTGCTTTGCACCGCCTGATACAGATGGATCTCCTGCCACCGCTTCAACATTTCCGGCTCCTTAGCTGGGAGATTCCCTCGCATGGGAAAATTGGTTTTGGGCAAGTTTAGTGTTTGATCGTACTCCATTACCTAGCCTCCAACTAAAATCAAATAAAAAAGTCCGCCACCCAAACGATATGGAGCGCAGACATCTTTATAAACCTCTCTCAATGACTTAAGAGGAACATAAAAGAAAAAGCCTTATGTGCTTCCAACCAACCATCAGGCCTCATCAGGTTCTTCAATAATATCTTCCCATACGTCATTATCGAGCATTTCCATTTGCGCCTGGACAAGTGAGCGAAACCTTGCCCGAAAGACCATGGCCTGTTTTTTAATCTCATCGAGTTCAATGGAACTTTTGCGCGCTTTATTCAACGCCTCCTGAATGATGCGGTCCGCGTTTTTCTCCGCTTCGCGAATCACCAGTTGCGCTTCCTTGCGTGCGTTTTGCTTTAACTCTTCCGCGGTTTCCTGCGCGAGCATGATGGATTTGCTGAGCGAATCCTCCATCGCGTTGAATTTTTTGATCTGTTCTTCCATTTGCGTGAGGCGCTCTTCCAGTTCCTTGTTGTGCCGAATCAGACCTTCATAGTCTTTGATGACACGGTCCAGAAAATCGTTCACTTCATCTTCATTGTAACCACGTAGCGAGCGCTTAAACTCTTTATTGTGTATATCCAGAGGGGTTAGTGGCACTGAATGTCTACCTCCTATGTACGCATCCATGCATGGAACCATCACGGTTAATAAGGGCTATATTTCGACATCATAAGACGTAAATCCTTTTTGTCCGGGAGAAATCGTCAATTGTACTTGCCTATACGAACAAATTGTCGCCCGCTTTTGGGATTCTCCTCTACAGAGAGGATGCGGACCCGACCAGTGCCTCGCATCGATATCACATCACCTGCAGCCACATCTTCTGTGATGTCTTCACAGATACTATAATTGAGCTGCACTTTCCCCGATTTGATCCATTGCGCCGCGTCCGTTCTGGAATGTCTGAAGGCACTTGCGACAAACGCATCCAGACGAAGCGATTTTAATGTAAACAGTTGCTCTTCCCACTTCGCTGCCATACCGGATAAGTCCGGCGTGGCGTTGAGTGACTCCACCTTCACTGGTACTTTGCCTGCATACATATAATGATCGATAAAATATAATGCCATCTGACGAGACACAAAAACATAGGCATTGCCAGGTTTACTGTCAATGACAATGTCTCCCATCTGATTCCGCTGCACACCCATGCCCAGGATCGATCCCAGGTAATCCTGGTGCCTGACTTTTTCACGATGATCACTTATGAGTTTTAGGCACACGATTTCGAAATATTCATTTGCCAACTCAATGTTATGTTCACTATTTGGGAAAAAAAGCACCCGTTCCCGTTCCGATTTGGGGTATCCCCCAAAAGAGACGAAATGCACCTGATTGCGGGAAGCCATCATTGCCGCAATCTCTAATTCGCGCGGCGTCAAGAAAGCGGTCAACATCATGCGCCCACTTTGATAGGCGCGTTTTGCAAACTCATCTAGACGTTTTACGGATTCTGTCTCCGACTCACGAAAATGCATGAGAAAATGATTACTCATTCACCAACTGCCTGTTCTAATAGAGACCCAACAGTATCAGTATATACTGAAGTAGCCACATCAGCCCTTTTTCCGCAAAGTAATACGCAATGATGGCCGCGTACACCGAAATATCCAAATACATTCCCCCGAGCGGAAGTGGAGGAATGATACGCCGGAATGGCGCCAGAAAAGGTTCTGTCAGGCGATATATCCATTGCCCGAAGCTCATGGCAGACAGATCAGGAAACCAGCTGAGTAAGATCCTCGCAATAATCAAATACCAATAAATAGTCAGCAGCCAGTATACCAGTTCGACAATGATGAACCCCACAGCTTCACCTCAGTTGTGTACGACTCTCGCTCTCCAAGTATTCACTGATTGCCCCTTGCACATCCACATTGTCGGGGGTGCAAAGAAATACCAGATGACCGAGTTTTTGCATGCTACCACCGATGGCATATACACATCCGCTGAGAAAATCGACAATCTTCTCCGCCACATCAAAAGAAACTAAATGCAAATTGACCACCACGGAACGATGTGCTTTTAGGTGATCCGCAATCATCTGCGTCTCTTCATAGTTACCAGGCTCGGTCAAAATGACTCGCACCTGCTTTTGCGTATGAAGGTTCACTACTGTTCCACCCTTGCGTCCATATGCCGGTTCTGGTTCCGCCATGGTCGGCATTTCTTCCACGGTGTCTTCGTCTTCATATTCTTCTTCTTCGCCAAGACCCAAGAAATTCATAACGCGTTGCAACATAAATTTCGTCCTCCTTTACAATTATAGTAAACGTATGCTATCAGACTAAAGATACACTAAAACCATTTATAGTGCGAGCCCTTCTTTTAAAACTAATTTTCGACCAATCCGAATCATCGTCGCCCCCTCTTCCAGGGCAATCGGGTAATCCTCCGACATTCCCATCGAGAGTTCAGGTAAGTGTACTCTAAATCGATTTTGCAGTTCGTCCCGTAGTGCTCGCAACAGACGAAATTCTTGCCGCAACTGATCTTCATTATCCGTATTCGTGGCAATCCCCATTAATCCCTTTATGGCAATTCCACGAAACTCGGTACAATGTGTTAAAAGTGACGCCACCTCTTCTGGCATGACGCCTGACTTTTGCGCTTCTCCAGAAATATTGACCTGTAGCAGCACATTCAGCGTTTTGCCGAATTCCTGCGCATATTTCGACAAATCCTCCGCCAGTTCGCCTCTGTCCACGCTATGTACCCACTTAAAGTGCCGGGCAATGTGACGCGCCTTGTTGCGCTGGATGGGCCCAATAAAGTGCCAATGAAGCTGCGGCAATTCCTCTACTTTTGCGCGGGCCACCTGCCACCTGTTCTCCCCCGCATCGGTGATTCCCGCCTGTTCCAAATCCCGCACTTCATCCACGCCAATGTATTTGGTCACTGCAACGAGCCGCACATTTCTTCCCGGATCACCAACCGCACCGAGAATCTGTTGGATCTCCAGTTGCATCTTTGCCAACCGATCCCGCACCTGCAACTGGTAACGCTCATCCATCCGTAACACTCCTCTTTACTTGAGATATATAAATGCTCCCTGGCGGCCTGTACGACCACTTTCGCGGCGATGGGAGAAAAATCGCTCATCGCAATGGGTGCAGATTCCCGCGTCGTGCACATGTTCACTCGCAACGCCAAGACTTGCAAGCTCTTCTCGAATGAGCGTAGGGATGTCAAGCATAAAGTGGCCCGGCTTTTTTATAGAAGGGGTGAGCGCCTCACCTTGATGCACAGAGAGCCGTCTGTAAGTCTCCCTGACTGCTTCCGCCACCGGTTCATCCACCTCATAACAGCAGCCCCGGATGGTGGGACCAATTGCTACTTGTAGTGCTTCCGGACTAACTCCAAGGTCAACCATCATTGTCGTTGTCGAAGTGATGATGCCACTTGTCGCTCCTCGCCATCCGGCGTGCGCCGCTCCCACGACTTTTTGATCCTTCCCCGCAAAAAGCACTGGTGCGCAATCCGCCGAAAGAATCATCAGCGGAACTCCTTTTTCCATGGTCACGAGCGCATCTGCATCCTCAATCGCATCGTCCATCGAAAAAGCGCCTCTGCCCGCCTCTTTTTTGCTCACATGCCAAGCCCTATTCCCATGAACTTGTTTCACAAATACAAAGTGCTGCGGCACCGAATCAATGGTCTTTGCGATGATGGCCCTGTTGGAAAGCACGTCTTCCTTGCTATCACCAACATGCAGACCGAGATTCAAACTTTCATAGGGCGACTTGCTCATCCCGCCTTCGCGATCGGTGAAGCCCGCCACCACACCATGCGCCAGCCAGTCATCCAGCTTATAAAGCACAGCCACTCCCCCAATTCCTCCTTATCTTAGCACAAAAAAAAACAGTGGCTGCATGCCACCGCCACTACCCGTAACGACCTGATGAATCAGAAGAAGAACCGCCAGAAAGAAATGGTCGATCATTTGCAGAACGCAGATCGACAAGCACCACGTCCGTACCGATTGTGACGATCTGATCCCAGGCAATGACCACTTCATCCCCTCTTGAAAAAAGTCCAAAAAACTTCCCTTCCGGCGGGATGACAAGCGCCCTTACCATGCCAGTTTCCAAATCGATTTCAAGATCGCCTATCCCGCCCAGTTTACGGCCATCCACGACATTGATCACATCTTTGGTTTGCAGTTCTCCAGCTCTCACCCTCAACCCTGCCTTAGCATGACGTGAAAGATTGTCTCTATCTACGTTATGTCAGGGAAAGGGCAAATTTGCCTGGAAAGAGAGAATGAATCATTTGATGTATTTTTGCATGTGGCCGATCGCCGCTTTTTCAAGGCGTGACACCTGCGCCTGCGAGATGCCTATTTCGTCCGCCACTTCCATTTGCGTTTTCCCTTCAAAAAAACGCATGGAAAGAATTCGCTTTTCTCTTTCAGAGAGCCTGCGCATGGCTTCCTTGATCGCGATCTCCTCGACCCAACTGAGATCCTGATTTTTTTCGTCGCTGATTTGATCCATCACAAAGATAGGATCGCCGCCATCATGATAGATGGGTTCAAAGAGCGAAACCGGATCCTGAATAGCGTCCAGCGCGAGCACGACATCTTCTCGCGTGACCTCCATTTCTTGTGAAATTTCCGCCACGGTTGGTTCCCTCAAATTTTGGTTGGTCAGGCGATCCCGTACTTGAAGTGCCCGATAGGCAATATCCCGCAATGAACGGCTGACGCGTATGGGGTTATTATCTCTAAGGTACCTGCGGATTTCCCCGATGATCATCGGTACCGCATAGGTTGAAAACTTTACATTTTGTGAGAGGTCAAAATTATCAATGGCTTTCATGAGACCAATACAGCCTACCTGAAATAAATCATCCACATATTCCCCACGGTTGTTGAACCGCTGTATCACAGACAAGACCAGGCGCAGGTTGCCGTTGATCAGCTTTTCTCTCGCAAAGGTTTCGCCGCTTTGCATTTGCGAAAACAGTTGTCTCATTTCCGTGTTCGTCAAGACGGGCAATTGTGATGTATTCACTCCGCAGATCTCAACTTTTGTACGCTTCAAGTGGTTCCCTCCAAGCGACATACCCGAACTCGTGTACCAGTATGTCCCTACAAGGGAGAATTATGCAGTCACATCATGCGGTTGAATTCCTTGCGAAGTCGTTTGATAATCCTTTTTTCCAACCGGGAAATATAAGATTGGGAGATGCCTAGGAGGTCAGCCACGTCTTTTTGTGTCATTTCTTTTCCGCCTTGTAGTCCAAACCGGAGTTCCATGATGCGCCGCTCGCGATCTCCCAGTTTGTCCAGCGCATCGTAAAGCAGTTCGCGATCTACCTCTTCTTCGATGTCAC
>JAJZAS010000067.1 GCA_021799325.1 Bacillota bacterium
AGCAGCAGACATCGTATGGAGATCCTTTTGAAGTGATCACCCATTATCTGCATGCGGGTGCCACACACGTTCATTTAGTGGATTTAGATGCAGCTAAAAATGGTCAGACCTCTTCCCAAACTATCGATTTTGTCGAGAAAGTAATCAAGGATACCCCTCTTCAGGTGGAACTTGGCGGCGGAATTCGCACAGAGCGCGATGTGGAAAGATGGTTGCAAACAGGGGTTTGGCGTTGTGTGATCGGCACTAGGGCGGCGGAAGATCCGGATTTTGCAGCATCGCTTTTTCATACTTATCGAGAATCGATAATTGTAGGCATTGACTCGAGAGAGGGTATGGTGGCAACCAGAGGTTGGCTGGAAAATTCTTCGTGGAAGGCCGAGGAGTTTGCAAAAGCCTTATTCCAGATGGGGTTTCGTGAGTGTATCTTTACTGACATTTCACGTGATGGAACTTTACAAGGAGCAAATATGGACTTATCCATTCAGCTCTCTGCTGCATCAGGGCTGAAAGTCGTGGTGTCAGGCGGGGTGAGCGACGAGTCGGATGTAATGGCTGCAAAGTCCCTTGAGGATCAGGGGATTAGCGGCATCATCATCGGTAAGGCGCTATTTTCAGGAAAAATCGACTTGAAGTCGGCGCTTGCCCTTGTGAGTGGAGGTGAAGCGTAGTGCTGGCCAAAAGGATTATTCCCTGCTTTGATGTGGCAAATGGCAGGGTGGTAAAACACGAATCTTTTTTTGACAACAGGCGTGATGCGGGGGATCCGGTCGAACTGGCAGAATTGTACGATCAGGAAGGCGCGGATGAACTAGTGTTGCTGGATATTTCTGCGACACACGAGGGTAGGAAGACGCTGTTAGATATCGTGAAAAAGACGGCGGAGCGCATATTTATCCCATTTACCGTGGGCGGTGGTATTGGCAGTGTGGATGAGGTGCGCGATGTGCTTTTGGCGGGGGCGGACAAAGTCTCCATCAATTCGGCGGCAGTGCGAAAACCACCATTGATTACCGAAATTTCCAGACGCTTTGGCGCTCAGTGTACTGTGGTGGCGATTGACGCGAAAAAGCGAGCGGATGGCGACGACTGGGAAGTGCTGATCAGTGGGGGCCGCGTGTCGACCGGCATGTCTGCTCTCGAATGGGCGATACAGGCAGAAAAACTGGGGGCGGGGGAAATCCTGCTGACGAGTTTTGATCAGGACGGCAAGCGCGATGGCTATGACCTTGAGTTGACGAAAAGAGTGTCTGAAGCGCTGAACATTCCGGTTATTGCATCTGGTGGCGCTGGCGCCAAGGAACACTTTTATGACGTCTTTACAAACGGGAAAGCAGATGCGGCGCTGGCGGCTAGTGTTTTTCATTTTGCGGAAATGGGTATCGGAGAAGTCAAACAATATTTGCGGGATCGGGGAGTGTGGGTGAGATGAGTCAGGTGGATCAAGCGTGGGTAGACCAATTGAAATGGGACGGTAATGGCCTGATCCCCGCAGTCATTCAGGACGTGAAGACAAAGCGCGTGCTAACCGTGGCGTATATGAATCCAACATCATTTCTGAAGACGCTTGAAACCAAGGAAACATGGTTTTACAGTCGCTCTAGACAAACTTTATGGCATAAAGGGGAGACATCCGGTAATACCCAACGGGTAGTGGGAATTGAAATCGATTGTGATGGTGACACTTTACTCATACAGGTGGAACCAAGTGGTCCCGCATGCCATTCAGGCGCCAATTCTTGCTTTGACGGGGAACCGATTATCCAGTACGTGGATTCCACTGCCAACTTCGAAGGAATATTGTCGCGACTGGAAAAAAGGGTACGGGAACGGGAAAACGAGAGGCCTGAAGGTGCCTATACCACGTATCTTTTCGAAAAGGGACTCGATAAAATTCTGAAAAAAGTGGGAGAAGAGACTTCCGAAGTGATCATTGCGGCGAAAAACCGTAGTGCCAGTGAGCTTCGCTATGAGGTGGCGGACCTGATGTACCACTTGATGGTGCTGCTTCGTGAGCAAAACCTTCCATTTACGGAAGTGCTTGCTGAACTCGAAAGCAGGTATCAAGGGCATTAATTCAAAGCCCTATTTTAGTTAACCATAAATTACACTTTAATCCTCTAGGAGATTTTAGTATGCTAGGAGCCTAGAGGTTTTTCTCTTGCTTATTTTTTTTGCTAAGGGTATACTTTGGAAGCGTTTTCCTCAGTTGTTTTTAAGGCATTGGCTTCCCCATATATGGGTTGTCATTCATAGGGTTTCCAGTCTATAACCAATTAAATTTTATATTGCGTGAAGAGCTAAGGTCTGATAGATTATTTGTCGTGCTTAGAGGTGATAGAATGTCGAGCTTACTAGAAGTTTCTAGTATAAAAACAAGCTTCCTGACGAATAAAGGGTATTTGCCAGCGATTGAAGATGTATCTTTCACGTTGGACAAAGGTGAAGTGTTGGGGATCGTCGGAGAATCTGGATGTGGGAAAAGCGTAACCTCACTTTCAGTGATGCAGCTACTGTCTACCAACGGAAAAATCGAAAAAGGTTCCATTCGCTTTGAAGGGAAAGATCTCGTGAATCTTTCTGATTCTGAGATGCGTAAAATTCGTGGTAATGAGATTGCCATGATATTTCAAGAGCCGATGACCTCACTGAATCCCGTGCACAAGATTGGACGTCAAATCAGTGAGTCACTGATGCTCCACAAAGGAATGAACAAGGCGCAAGCTCGTGCAAAGGCTGTCGATTTACTGAAATCAGTGGGCATACCGAGAGCCGAGCAGATTGTGGATGAATATCCTCATCGGCTTTCAGGTGGAATGCGACAAAGGGTGATGATCGCGATCGCCATGGCCTGTGATCCCAAACTGTTGATTGCGGATGAACCGACCACGGCGCTCGACGTCACTATTCAGGCTCAAATCCTTGATTTGATGCGTAAAATTCGCAAGGAGTACAATATGGCCATTTTGCTCATCACCCACGATTTGGGCGTGGTCGCGGAGATGTGTGACCGAGTGGTCGTGATGTATGCAGGAAAAGTGGTCGAGCAAGGATCGGTTAGGGAGATATTTAGAAATCCATCGCATCCCTATACAGTTGGTTTGATGAATTCCATTCCCAAATTGGAAGAAAGGCAAGCACGTCTGCCGTCGATTCCTGGGAATGTTCCCAGTCTGGAATTAATGCCAAAAGGATGCCGTTTCGCTACTCGTTGTGAATTTGTGACGGAGAAATGCATTCAAGAAGAACCTACTCTTCTACCCGTGGAAGAGAATCATGAAGCTCGCTGTTGGTTGATGAAGAAAGAGGAGGTTGCCATATGACGGATGCACTTTTAAGTGTCAATGATCTGAAAATGCACTTTCCCATCCGTAAGGGGGTACTTCGTCGTACCGTTGGCTATGTGCGAGCCGTTGATGGTGTCAGTTTTGATGTAAAAGCTGGGGAAACATTTGGTCTGGTCGGGGAAAGCGGATGCGGAAAAACGACAACTGGTCGAAGTATTCTCAGGTTAATTGAACCCTCAGCCGGGCAGGTGTTTTTTAACGGGAAAAACATTACGCAAATGTCCAGTACAGAAATGCGTAAAATTCGATCAGATATGCAGATCGTATTTCAGGACCCATACGGTTCGCTCAATCCTAGGTATACGGTACAACAAACACTTGAAGAACCGATGATTATTCATAAACTATATAAAAGCGCTGCAGAACGCAAAAAAAGAGCGATGGAACTGTTAGAAGTAGTAGGGCTCTCAACCAGCAGAATGAACCGTTATCCTCATGAATTTTCTGGTGGTCAGCGCCAGCGTATCGGAATTGCGCGCGCACTCGCCGTAAATCCGAAACTGATCATTGCAGACGAACCTGTTTCAGCGCTGGATGTGTCAGTGCAGTCGCAAGTTCTGAATTTATTGGATGATTTACAGAAAGAATTTCATCTTACCTATGTGTTTATTGCGCACGACCTGAGTGTGGTCAAACACATCAGCAATCGTGTGGGAGTTATGTATTTGGGTAAAATGGTGGAGCTTGCAGAATCAGACCGTCTTTATGAAAAGCCTTTGCATCCCTATACGCAAGCGCTTCTGTCAGCAGTTCCAATCCCCAACCCAGAGGCAAAAAGGGAACGGATTATTCTTCAAGGTGATTTACCCAGTCCCGCAAACCCTCCAAGTGGGTGTTACTTTCATCCGCGTTGCCAATCATGCATGGACATTTGCAAAACGACAGCGCCAGAATGGAAAGAAATCGAACCAGGGCACTTTGCGGCCTGCCACTTGTATAATTAGAAGGAGGAAAAGTTGGGTATGGCAGAAGTGAATATGCAGGAACCCGAGACGCCGGCGAAATTGGAAGTGCAACTGGCTTATGCAGATATGAAGGAATCCAATAAGTTGCTTAGGCTGTTGAAAGCGTATCCTCTGGTGTTAGTCGGTGGCATTATGGTGCTTGCGCTTGTCATCATTGCCGTTTTTGCTGCAAAATTGGCGCCGTTTAATCCGGACACACAATTTCCTAATGGACTTGCTTTAAATGGTGCGCCATTGCCACCAGGCCCAGTGTTTAAAATGGGAACGGACGATTTAGGAAGAGATGTCATGAGCCGTGTTATCTGGGGTTCGCAAGTTTCCCTGGAGGTTGGCTTGATGGCCAGTTTGATCAGTCTCTTTATCGGTACGCCTTTAGGCATCATTTCGGGATATTACGGTAAATTTGTGGATACTGTGATGATGCGGATCACCGATGTATTTCTTGCGTTTCCTTTTATATTGTTTGTTGTCGCACTCGTTGCCGTATTAAAACCTTCTGTTAGCAATGTGTTTATCGCGATTGGCGTACTCGGCTGGCCGCTAACCGCTCGTATTGTTCGCGGACAAGTGCTGGCAGTGAAGGAATTTGAGTACGTTCAAGCGGCAAAAGCGCTTGGTGCGGGAAGTTTTCGCATATTGTTCAGAATCATATTGCCTAATATCATGGCTCCTGTTATCGTATTAACAACCTTAAATATTGGAAATAACATGTTGCTTGAATCTGTATTAAGTTTTTTGGGAATTGGAGTTCAACCACCAACTCCCAGTTGGGGTAGTATGTTAGCAGAAGGACAAGCTGTATTCCAGTATGCGCCTTGGCTGCTGTATTATCCGGGATTTGCTTTATTGCTTGCCGTACTCGGCTTCAACCTTCTCGGTGACGGTTTACGGGAACTCTTTAATCCAAGAAGAGTCCGATAAGCCAATTGGGGAAGATTAAAGCGTAACAGTGTTTATCAAACTCAATAGGGGGTAAATTGATGAAGTCCAAAAAAATGCGCATTTTCGGCGTGGTAGCTTCCGTTGCCATGCTGGGCACAGCACTTGCAGGATGCAGTTCGCAAGCGGCACAACCATTGAAGACTTCTCCAGCACCATCGGCTGCGAAGCCAGTGTATGGTGGATCTTTGACGATGGACCTTTCCAGTCAGTTTCCACATCTGGATCCTGTGAAGGCATACGATACCACATCGTATGAAGGCGTACTGCAGTTTTACAATCAGTTGGTGACCTACAAAGGCGCCTCCAACGAAATCGTCCCTAGCCTTGCCACCTACTCTGTTTCTGATGGAGGAAAGGTTTACACTTTCCACATCAAAAACGCTAAATTCTGGAATGGCCATCCTGTTACAGCGCAGAGCTTCATTACAGAATTTGAGCGCGTACTAGATCCAGCCAACCAATCTGGTGGTGCCTACTTTATCGATCCTCTCATCGTAGGTTCTGATGCCTATGCGAAAGGCCATGCAAAGACCATCAGTGGGATGAAAGCCATTAATAAGAACACACTCCAAATTACGCTCGAAAATCCGAGTGCTACGTTCCTGTATGTGATGGCGATGCCGTTCTTCTCAGCGGTGGATCCGAGCTATGTCAATTCACATCCTGAGAAATATGTGGATCTTCATCCGATGGGTACCGGTCCATTCATGCTTCAAACCTATGTGCCGGGACAAAAGTATGTGTTTGTGAAAAACCCGAACTATTTCCAAAAAGGCATTCCTTACCTGAATCAAATTACGTTTAATATCAATAATTCACCTCAAGCGGTCATGCTCAACTTCGAGCAAGGCAACACGGGGTTGATCTCCTGGAACCAAGGCGGGATTCCTTCGCAGGATTATCTGCCAATGTCCACGAATCCTAAGTATTCGAAGGACATTGTAAAATCCGTACAGGTGGCTGTCGACTATATTGGATTGAACACCAAGTACGGACCAACTAAGAATCTCCTCGTCCGTAAAGCACTTGAATTTGCAGTGGACAAATCGCAAATTATCCGTCTGTTGAGTGGACTTGGAGTACCGGCATCTCAACCAATTCCTTCCAGTATGCCTTCTGCATATGAGAAGACACTCCCTGCCAATGCGACGTATACCTACAATCCTGCAAAAGCAAGAGCACTCTTGAAGCAGGCGGGTTATTCCCATGGATTTAGCACCACCATTTATACTGACAACTCTTCTCCGGACGATGTCAGGATTGCAGAAGCAGTACAATCCATGTTCCAGAAAATTGGGGTAAACGCCTCCATTAACCAAACCACATGGGGGACGTTCTTAACCAATAATGAAGCAGGTAAGCAAAGTATCTTCAAGTTGGCATGGATCGAAGATTTCCCGGATCCTTCTGACTTCTTGAATACCCTTTTCAACAGCAATCAAGCTCCAGTAAACAACTCCACCAATTTCAGCAACAAACAAGTGGATGCTCTGTTGAACAGGGGTGCACTGATGCCAGCAGGAACTGCACGTAATAACGTGTATAAGCAAGCGCAAAACATCATCATGTCCCAGGCTCCATGGATTCCGCTTTACTATCCAATCTACCCAGCGGCTGTTCAACCATGGGTGAAAGGATTCTACATCAACCCGAACCTTACTGATCCGCTGCAATACATGTGGGTTGTGAGTCACTAAGCGTCACTTAGGATTTTGCTTTACCATGCCGCGAAGGACAATGCTTCGCGGCATGGCCAAATAATGGAGGTGTCGTTGTGGTTTCCTATATTATCCGGCGGATATTTGGTGCGCTGATTGTGCTTCTCGGTGTTTCCATTATTACGTTTTTGTTGGCTTACGCCGTTCCGGCGGATCCAGCGAGAGCGATTGTCGGTCCCCACGCGCCGGAATATCTGGTTCTGCAGATACGTAAACAATTAGGATTAAATCAACCTTTGCCGGTTCAATATGTTCATTATCTTTGGAATTTACTGCATGGTAATCTGGGAACCTCTTATGTATTGAATCAATCGGTGACTTCATTGATTGGTCAACGCATTGGTGCGACAGGATTACTGGCTGGACTCGCTTTTGTCTTTGAATTGATCATTGGAATTCCAATTGGGATTCTTACAGCACTTCGTGATCGCAAATTGACTGATCATGTGTTAAGTACTGCTGCTTTGATTGGAATTTCTCTACCAGTATTCTTTGTGGGTCTGGAACTAATGTATTGGGTAGGGTTTAGGCTGGGATGGTTTCCTATCGGAGGTTCAGGCGGAATTCTCTACGCCATTCTTCCTGCGCTTACGTATGCCATCACTGGTGCAGCCTATTATGCACGTTTATTAAAATCTTCCATGATAGATGTATTAAACCAGGATTATATTCGCACGGCAAAAGCTAAAGGTGCCAGCCCACTTCGCGTCGTCATGCGTCATGCGCTTCGAAATGCGTTGATTCCGGCATTGACTTATGCTGGTACGGATGTGGCGGCGCTACTAGGCGGCGTGGT
>JAJZAS010000068.1 GCA_021799325.1 Bacillota bacterium
GTCGATCCGCGCATCTCTTATTCGTAAAATAGGGTATTGCAAATTGTGATCCCTCACAGCCCGGTCAAATGATGGCCGTGCTGTGTTTTTCTATGGATCTTTACATTGAAATTGACTAAGCATATAATCTGATTGTGTTTTCAAAGTAGTAAATTATGACTATAGCGGAGGGTCTCTTTGTTGTCAGAAGTTTTGAACGTTACATCGCTAAGTGTTGAATTTAATATAAATGGAGAATACTACCACGCTGTCAATGATGTGTCCTTTCATATCAATGCCGGTGAAACACTTGGTCTTGTGGGAGAATCCGGATGTGGAAAGAGCGTCACGTCGCTGGCTTTGGTCCGATTACTGGCAAAATCAGCAAAAATAAATGGGAAAGCACTTTATAACGGTCGCAATTTATTGGATTTATCACTTCAAGAAATGCATCAAATTAGAGGGAATCAAATAGGCATGATCTTCCAAGAACCGATGACCTCTTTGAATCCTGTATATAAAATCGGATCACAAATATCTGAAACTTTACGATTACATAATAAAATTTCAAATGACGAAGCAAATCGGCAAAGCTTAGAAATGCTGCGAAAAGTGGGAATTGCACGGCCTGAGGAAATCATGGAAGAATACCCCCATCAACTGTCAGGTGGCATGAGGCAACGCGTAATGATAGCGATTGCAATGATCAATAACCCCCAGTTATTGATTGCAGACGAACCTACTACTGCGCTTGATGTCACTATCCAAGCACAAATTCTTGATTTGATGAGAAACCTATCTCGCGATTTTAAAACATCGGTGCTTTTGATTACTCATGATTTAGGCGTGGTAGCGGAAATGTGCGATCGCGTTGCCGTCATGTACGCAGGGCAAATCGTCGAGCAGGGGTTGATTGATGATATCTTTTTCAATACCAACCATCCTTATACGCAAGGATTATTGAATGCTATTCCCAAGATCGATGTTCAGAATAAGGAACGACTTCAACCGATAGTGGGGAATGTGCCTTCACTAACGAGAATGCCGAAGGGGTGTCGCTTTGCAACCCGCTGTCCACATGTAATGGACCGTTGCAAACAGGAGAGTCCACCTTTAATGGAAATAAGGGAGAATCACCAATCCCGATGCTGGCTGAATGATGCAAAGGTGGTATGACTAATGGGTGAATTATTGCTTGAAATAAAAGATCTAAAAAAGCACTTTCTCATTCGCGGAGGATTTTTTCGAGGTGTAAGTGGCAATGTGCGAGCAGTCGATGGCATCTCGTTGCAAGTTTATGAGGGCGAAACCCTGGGGATTGTCGGTGAATCCGGCTGTGGAAAGTCCACTTTGGGACGCAGCATTTTAAGATTGCTGGAACCGACAGGTGGATCGATACGTTTCAATGGCAAAGACATCCTTAAATTATCTAAGTCTCAAATGCGCGCGATGCGAAAGGAAATGCAAATCGTATTTCAAGATCCTTATGCTTCATTGAATCCAAGATATACCATATTGCAGACACTATCCGAACCCCTTGAAGTTCATGGACTTGCTGATGCGAATACACGTAAACAACAAGTTCATTCCATGTTGCAAAAAGTAGGGCTTGATCCTTCCTATTCAAGTCGTTTTCCACACGAGTTTTCTGGTGGGCAAAGGCAACGCATCGGCATTGCCAGAGCGCTTATTGTCAATCCCAAGCTGGTCATTCTGGATGAGCCTGTAGCGGCGTTGGATGTTTCGATTCAATCGCAAATTATTAATCTATTGGAAGACCTGCAAAATGATTTTAATTTGACGTATATTTTCATCGCTCATGATTTGTCGGTGGTTAAACACATCAGTGATCGTGTTTTGGTCATGTATTTAGGTCGAATGGCTGAATTGGCTTCGTCTGAAGAATTGTTTTTTAATCCTCTCCATCCTTATACACAAGCGTTGCTGTCGGCAGTGCCAATACCTAATCCCAGAATGAAAAGAGAACGCGTCATTTTGCAAGGGGATTTGCCAAGCCCGGCCAAACCCCCGTCTGGTTGTGTGTTTCATACACGTTGTCCGATTGCACAGGACATTTGCAAGCATGAAGTGCCGGTGTGGACGGAGGTAAAGCCTGAGCATTTTGTCGCATGTCATTTCTCGTCTAACTCGATCTAAGCGTTTCATTAGGAAAAGATGGAGAGGGGGGATGCAAAGGAGTAAGTTGTCTGGTAAGGGTTTAGTTAGGCAAAAGGTTGATGACACCATCTTTTTCACGCAAAACAATATTGGTTGAAGAAAAGGGGGAAAAATAATGAAATTGAATAAGAGTATCGCGGTGGCTATTGCCATGGTGGCAGGTTCCAGCCTGCTTGTTGCACCATCCACATTTGCAGCGTCCGGTTCGACTGGTGGTACGATTGAATACGCATTGCCGCCGCAAACTAACTTGACCTGGTTCTTGCCTATTGTCAATGCGGCAAACGATAGCGTTTACAATACACAATTTGTCGATCAAATGTACAAACCACTGTTGTGGATTAACAATGATTACACCATCAACTGGAAATCCTCAGTGGCTAGCAAAGTGACCTATAACAAACAAGGAACTGTGTATCATGTATTCTTAAATAAAAAATGGAAATGGTCGAATGGTCAACCTGTCACGTCGAAAGACTTGATGTTCACATGGAACGTGGTAAAAGCGGCATCATCGTCTAAAGCACCTGCTCCCTGGCCGTTTGTCGGAGTGGGCACAGGCGACATTCCAAGTGGCATCAAGAGCGTGGTGGCCAATAACAATTATGAAGTCACCTTTACCCTGGATAAGCCGGCTAACCAACAATGGTTCATTTACAATGGGCTTATCCAATTGACGCCAATGCCTGCTGCTTCGATGGATAAATACAGCAACATCAATCAGGAACTCAAATACTTAGGGAGCAATGCCACGAACGCCATGTTTGATAAAGTGGTGGATGGACCGTTTATCGTCAAAAGCGCTACGTCCAGTCAGTCATGGGTGCTTGTCCCGAACAAAAACTACGCAGGACATAAGAGTACGGTCAGCAAGATCGTCTTCAACTTTGAAGCTTCCAATACAGCAGAGCTTGCTGCCATTAAAACTGGTGCGATCAATGTGGGTTACCTTGACCAATCAGAAATCGGGTCTGAGCGTTCTCTGACTTCCAGTGGAGATCAGGTGACTCCGGAATATTCGTTCGGTATCTTCTGGACAGAAATGAACATGTGGCCAGGATCTCCGTCGAAGAGCATTTTTGATCAATTGTATGTGCGCCAGGCATTACAAATGGGACTGGATAATGCAGGGATCAGTAAAGACATCTATAAAGGGTATGCCGTTCCTCTCATTGGGCCTATCCCGCCAGTTCCGAATACCCAATTCCTAGATCAAAAACTCGCAAAAAATCCGCCTTATCCCTTCAATATTGCGAGAGCATTAAGATTGCTGGAGTCCCATGGCTGGAAAATGGTCAACGGGGTAATGACCAAAGGCTCTCAAAAGATGCAGTTTACCATGATGTATGTCACCGGTAGCACTTCCTCCACTGATACTGCCGAGGTCATGGCGCAGGATTGGGCGCAAATGGGCGTCAAAGTCACACTTAAAGGCGAACCATTTAGCAACTTTATTTCTGCCACGAGCAACCCGAAAGACACTTCATGGCAGCTGGCGACAGGTTCCGGCTGGGATTATAACGGCCCAGGATTCTATCCCACAGGTGGTCAGTTGTTTGCCTCCACCGCTCCATCAGGAACCGGATTCAGCAATGCTACAGAAGATAAGCTAATCAATGCCACGCACGTACCGTATGCAACGCAACAACAAACCATGCAGCATTTCTTCGCCTATGAAGATTACACTGCTAAAGTCCTGCCGTTCCTCTGGGGACAAAACGTGGCGACACTCGTGGTGACAGGACCCACTGCCCATAATGTGTTACCATACCTCGATGCTGCGACCGCGTTCCCGCAAATGCAATATTGGACCGCGTCTAACTGATTGAAGCACCAAGGATAATTTTGTCTTGATTGTTCAGGGCGCAGTAAGCAATTGCGCCCTGAACGAAAGGAGAACTGATGATTCAGGAGTCTTTACCACTTGATGCGTCTTTAGTGGAGACGATCAAAGACGAGCGTCCAAAGTTTATCCATCGCTTCTGGAAATCAGGCATGACGAAGTTGGGCGTCTTTTTGCTGCTCTTCCTGGTGCTGTTTTCATACGTTGGGCCACTCATCTATCGTCACAGCGCCATTAACAGTCATCTACTGGCTACGGACGCCTCGCCATCAGCACTATTCCCACTGGGGACCGACAGTGTGGGACATAATGTGCTAGCGCAATTGATGGTGGGCGGTCAGTCCTCGCTGGAAGTCGGATTTGCGGCTGCCATCGTGGCGATGATATTTGGCACACTTTATGGGATGATCAGCGGTATGGTTGGTGGATGGGTCGATACCATCATGATGAGATTTGTTGATGTTCTTTTATCTATCCCCTCCATATTTATCTTATTGTTTTTAAATGCGGTCTTTCAGCCGAATATTTTTCTGATGATTTTTGTGTTGGCTTCCACTGCGTGGTTGGGAGTCAGCCGCTTGGTTCGTGCGGAAGCCTTGACGATTAAAAATCAACTCTACGTCGAAGCGGCGCACGCCATTGGTACCAGAACACTTCGAATCATGGTTCGTTACTTGTTCCCGAATATCATTGGAACTGTTCTGGTGGCGTCTACTTTTCAAGTGGCGGATGCTATTTTGTATATGGCGGGACTTAGCTTCCTCGGCTTGGGGCTTCCACCTCCGACGCCAAATTGGGGCGGCATGTTATCAGATGGAATGAATTATATGTTCCAGAATTCATGGTGGCTGATCTATCCGCCGGGTTTGTGCATTCTCATTGCGCAAGTGTCCATCAACTTAATAGGAGATGGATTACGTAACGCCATTGAAACCCGTGAACGGTAAAAGGTTAGTCAATCGTGTGTGTATGCCGTACCTTTGCAAGCTGAGGAGGAACCAGAAATGATCAAATATATAATACGAAGGATTTTGGAATCGATACCCACCGTCATTGGTGTCACGATTATTTCCTTTGTACTGATTCACATCGTACCCGGCAATCCAGTCCGCATCATGCTTGGCAATCACTACACTCCCCTCAGGGCGGCAGAATTGACAAGAACCTTAGGTTTGAATAAACCTGTCTGGGAACAGTATTTTATATGGTTGGGCAACCTGTTTCAGGGTAATTTCGGTTTTTCTTATACCTATGAAAAGCCAGTGGCTTCTCTGATGCTTCAGGCCTTGCCGCACACCATCATCATCGTCGTAGTAGCCGTCTTATTGGCACACGTGTTTGCGGTGTTTCTGGGTTCGGTACAGGCGTATTTTGAAAACACTAAGTTTGACCAAATTGCGACTGTGATTAACTACTTCTTTTATTCCATGCCATCGTTTTGGCTGGCTGTACTTCTGGTCATCTTTTTCTCCATCGATTTACCTTGGTTGCCATCTGGTGGGATTGTAAACACTCAACTGTCTAACCCAGGTTTTGGAGATTGGGCCAAGCACCTTGTCTTGCCTATCGCAACGTTGTTCCTTGTATCGGTAGCAGGATGGGCGAGGTATATGAGGTCTTCCATGCGGGAGGCGCTTTTACAGGATTATGTGCGTACGGCTCGTATGAAAGGTTCCCGTGAATTCCGAGTTATTTTCATTCATGCACTGCGGAACTCTATCTTACCGCTGATCACTTTGTTTGGACTTTCTCTTCCTGCGCTTCTCAGTGGGGCGTTGTTTGTGGAAGAAGTGTTCAATTATCCAGGCATGGGTTTATTGTACTGGGATGCGGTCAACGCGCGCGACTATCCTATCATCATGGGAGTAACCGTGTTTGTTGGCCTTGTCACTGTGATTGGGAATTTGATTGCGGACATCTTGTATGGGTTGGTCGATCCGAGGATTCAGTACTAAAAACGTGGCTGTAAACAGTATCGGGAGGGTCATTCAACCCTCCCTTTCGTATTTTAAATCTCAACGGGATGCTCAATTCCTAATATTTCAAGCGCAGCACGAATTGTTAATCTGGTAGCATCAGTCAATCGCAAACGAAATTCTCTCTCTGTGGGTGCAGCATTCAGAATCGGCATTTCATGATAAAACCGGTTGAAGTCCTGACTGACATCGAGAATGTGTTTGGCGACGAGTGACGGGTCCGCTTCATTAATTGCTCTTTTCCTGACTTCAGGGAAATAGGAGATGGTCTTCATCAATTCGTAGGATAACGAGTCCAACTCCTCTAGCGGTTGAATCCTCTTATCACCAGTTAGTGGCGCCGTTACCCATTCCCTTGTTGACTCATGACCACTTAATAGACCAGCCTTTCTAAGCACTGAACAGGCACGGGCATGGGTATACTGTACATAAGGACCGGTTTCCCCTTCAAATGCGACCGCCTGTTCCAGAGAAAAATTGATCTCGTGAATGCGGTGGGTTTTCAGGTCATTGAAGATGACCGCGCCCACGCCAATCGCTTTAGCCGTAGCATCCGCACTCTTAAGTCCGGGATTTTTTTCGTCGATGATGTCTTTTGCGCGCCGAACCGCTTCATCCAATACTTCTTGCAAACGAACGATTTGGCCTTTTCTTGTGGACATTTTTTTACCGCCGATTTTCATGAGACCAAACGCAATGTGGCGACAATCTTTTGCAAATGAATAGCCCATGCGGGTGAGTACAGCAAATAGTTGCTGGAAGTGTAGGCGCTGTTCGCCGCCCACTACATACCAGAGGCTAGTAGCACCAAGAGTGCGATACCGATAGAGGGCTGCCGCTAGGTCCCGCGTGGCATATAGGGTGGCACCGTCAGATTTGCGGATGAGGCAGGGAGGAAAATTTTCCTCTTCCAGCATGACCACTTCCGCGCCTTCACTGGTGGTCAGAAGGTTTTTCTCACTGAGTTCGTTCACGACCGCATTCATTTTGTCGTTATAAAAACTTTCGCCTAGCACATGTGTAAATTTGGTGCCGAGCATCGCATAAGTGCGATTAAATTCTTCCATGCTAACACTGACCATCCAACGCCATAAGTCCAGCGTCTCTTCGTCCCCGTCTTCCAATCGTTTGAATGCAGCCCTTCCCTCTTCTTCGAGAGCGGGGTTGGTTTCTGCCTCTTCATGAAATCTGACGTATAAGGCGTTCAACTCCTGTATGGGATGCTTCTTAATGGCTTCCACATCGCCATAACGGTGGTAAGCGACGATGATCTTGCCAAATTGCGTTCCCCAATCGCCAAGGTGATTGATGCGAAACACCTGATAGCCGTCTGTCTCGAGCAAATTGGCGAGTGCAGTTCCGATGATGGTGGAGCGCAGATGTCCCATTGAAAATGGTTTTGCGATGTTGGGCGATGAGAGGTCAATGGCAACCGCTTTGTTTTGACCGCCATTTGAAGTAAAGAAATCCCGATTGTCCTGCATTAGATTAAGCCAATATGATACTGCTTCCTTGCGGTTCAGGTGCACATTCACATAAGGTCCCACCGCTTCCGCCTTTACGATAAATGGAGCTTCTATCAGCTTTGGTGCAAGTTCGGAGGCGATTGCCTGAGGAGCTTTTCGCAGGCTTTTTGCCAACTGAAAGCAAGGGAAGGCAAGATCCCCTAATTGTTTATCGGGTGGGATTTCTATCCAATCTGTCAAAGTGGTTTCGTCAATCCC
>JAJZAS010000069.1 GCA_021799325.1 Bacillota bacterium
CCATGTAGCGCTTTCAAGAAATCCATGGCAGACTCGCTGAGATTATATATCATTCCTGTCTTAAGATATTATTCCCTTCGAATTCTCCAGTCACTCTCGTACCCCGAAAGCGAACCTCAGGGTTTATTTTAAATACCAAATTCGACATATCCTCAGACAACCTGTTACCACCAACATTCATCCCGAGTTCCCTCTTCAGAAACTCAAATCGTTGCCACTTCCAATTTGCAAACATCAGAAGGTTTTTCTTAAGTTGTTCGGATTTTCCCTTTATCCATGAGTACCCGAATTCAAAATCCGAAATGTTACGTTGATAATAGTCCTCAAACTCCAAACAGTGATTTAAAACCTTCGCCACACGCCTATCCTCAAATTCCCAATCCAATTTTTCTTTGGATGGGTTTAATGCAGTCCCCGGAATGAGCCTTAAATAATTAAATAAATTTTCGATATTATTGACTACACCTAGCCGTTCAATTATCTCTATGTTAGCTTGAAGTTGTCTAATGGTTACTCTTGGATGAAATAATATAAGTGAAATGGAGTAACCGAGCTCAATCTGATTCAAGATTTCAACCGCCTTAGAAATTTGAGCTGAGTTGATATCTTTTTTCCAGTACGCAAGGGTATCATCATCAAAGTTTTCCACACCCAGTAGCACTTTTACAGCACCGGACTCCTTCAATTTGAGCTTACTATTGTCGGCACATAGTCCACAAAATATCCATCCTGCCTTGCTAGCAATTCCGCGAATATCTTTAGTAGTACCGCCTCTATCAATAGCCTCTAATAACTCCCAAAAAGCTACCTCTCCTTCATTGATTACCACATAATCAACGGGAGAATCAGCATACAATAGATCCTCATACTTCAAGCTAGCCATTGGTCCGCCTTCCACAACAACAATTTGTTTTCTAACCAACTAGGCATCAATTAGCCTTTCCACGCCCTTGACATCAAGCTGTGCAAGCACAGTCAAAATATAGGGAAGATGGGCTCGACGATTGGATGAATGGTAATACATGGCGAAATTATCCATATAATCTTTCGCATATTCGACTAACGCCTCAGCTAATTTTTGTTTCAATAAAATCCACCGTTTCCGCGTTCTCGACAACGTCGATTTGCTCAATAGATCCGGAATATGTCCCGTCTACTTCTTTTTCATATTCCATACTGAAACGATAGGTGGATAAAATCAATTGCAGATGCTCCAGAGACATAGCCGCTAGGTAATCGTGATTCCGGCGTACAAAGGATGGCTTTGAATGAATGACACCATCAATAAATCCGCTCCAATTTTTCCTTACTTCGGTTGCAGTCAATATCTCTTGCATGATCCTCACCACCTTACCCCCACAATAACAAGATGCGCACATCTTGTACATAATGTACGCATCAAATGAAGGCTATATGCGAATGCCTTGCTGCTTGTTATATATACAACGAAAGCGGTTTAACCGCTGTGATGATTTTTATCAAGCGAAACCGCAGCGCGGCCATCGGTCAAGTGATCATTCAAAAATCTCTTGTAAATGAATATCGCATTGTTCAAAAACACTGATTGTGACGATATCATTCTTGCTATAGACAGTGGGAAAGGCGTTTTTTTGGAGTAGATAGACCTCGACGAATTGATATGCAGGATCAACAATCCAATATTCATGAACTCCAGCAGCCTTATAAATTCGTAATTTGGCTGTTTTGTCTTTATAAGCTGTACTGGGCGACAAAACTTCCAACACCATGTCAGGAACACCCACACATCCCTTCTGGTGTATCTTCCCCAGGTCACAGATAATCGTGATGTCGGGTTCAACATAATCATCACTCGCATTGTCCAACCACACCCCAAAAGGCGCAACAAACGCTTTACATGATTTTCCTTTTAGATAACTGCTGATTTCACGATATAAATTTCCTACAATACTTTGATGTTCTGACGTTGGTGGAGGAGTCATGTCATAAATGACACCATCAATTCGTTCCCAGCGTTCCAAATTTTCCGGATCGGTTTGATTGGCTCGCACACGATATTCCACCTTTCGTTATATACCCATAATCACGCTCCTGCGATTTCATGTCAAGGATACCCACTGTGAGCAAGTAGCCGTTAGTTACTCTGTTTCATTTTGAGACAATTCAATATGTTCTCTAATAGCCAAAAAACCCACCATGACGGCAGGCTTCCCTGTTTGAAAATAAATGGAGAATAGGGGATTTGAACCCCTGACCCCTGCGCTGCCAGCGCAGTGCTCTACCGCTGAGCTAATTCCCCTTGTTACAGTCGACAAGGAGTAGTATACATCGTTTCAAATCGAAAAACAACTCGAAAATCAAAACCTGTTGTTCTGATAAAACCATTTAGTCATCCGTATAATTTTCCTTTATATGGGCATCGTAAGAATAACTTTGAATGCAAAGGGATGATACGTTTTTGATTAGAAAAAATGGGTTTCGCCTAATCCTTGCATTGTCTTTAATGGGCCTACTTTCTGCAGAAGCTGCACCAACAAGTTTTTTGCCCGGTAACCTGCGCTCAGGAATCGCAGAGGCACACGATCGCATGTCGCCCTGGAAAGTGGATAGCAGCGTGAAAATACCTGAAGCCACTTTAACACAAGCAATTAATGAAGCACGTAGTGCATTCAACCGCATCCTTGCTCCTTATGCTAAAATATCCCTTTCCCAAGCGCACAAAATCGCGCAAGACAGTGAACCACAAGCAACGGTTAAGGATATCAGTTTACAGACGATTCGCCAAAACCTGGTGTACGTTGCAGTGATGATGCGCGGTGATACCAGACAATTGGTCGTGATCGATGCAGGAACCGGCAAAATTCTTGCCACTCGCACCATCAATGTTCGCCACCAGATGCGCGAACACGAACACGGCAACCTAATGTACTAAATAGCTAATTAATGAAAACAAGCAGGCGAATGATTTTCGTCCTGCTTGTCGCTAATCTTCATGCGCTTGTAATGGGTTCCTATCAGTACTGCAAGGTCTCCACTTTTTGGGCGCTAACTTCAATTGAGCCAACCCCTCGGGGAAATTCTATCAATTCTCTTCGGGTCGCCTTAAGTCCTCTCGTGATATACTCACAGGCCACCTTCGGATCAATACGGTCGCCACACGTATAGACATCAACGCTGGCATACCCATGCTCAGGAAAACTGTGAATCGTAAGATGAGACTCAGAAATAATGACCACACCGCTTACTCCTTGCGGAGCAAACTTATGAAATGCCACTTCGCGCACTTCTGCGCCTGATTCAAGTGCCGCACTGACCATGATCCGTTCAATGCGCTGTAAATCATTTAGGAGATCCGATTCGCATCCCCAAAGTTCTGCAATTACATGACGTCCTGCTGTGTCCATAACAAAACATCCCCCTTTGTAACACGTGATGCCCATGCCCTCTCAAGCATGGCGGGACCTGCGTCATCCACCACGGGGGAAAGTTAGTCCTTGGAGGTCCTAACCCTTTAAGGGATGCTGGTTCCTAATGAAAACAAGACTTCCTGAGGTACGAGTGATAGTATAATTCCATAAAACATAAATTGCAACCTTTATAGAGGCGATTACTCTAAATTTTCATTAACTATACCTCTCGAGGATCGCCATGTGTTCCGATGCAAACCAAAGTTCCGCACAAGCCTCACTTTCCCGCTCCATTTGTCGCAAGATCTCTTGATGATTAACACTGAACTCCGCATGAATCTCGTTTGCGCCAGACGCTGTCGAACGCTCAAATCGTCCTGCTAATTTTTGCATTTGCGCAATCAAAGATTCATCAGAATGATACAACTCATCGATGTAGCCCATGGTAATCGCATCATCCGCGTCAAAAATCGATCCGCTCATCAGCGCCAATCTTGCTTTACTTTCACCCACCTGGCGAGCAAGCAAGACCCCTCCTCCCCAACCGGGAGGTATTCCTTGTGTTACTTGGACAAAGCCAAAACTGGCGTCATTTTTCATTAGCCGATAATGGCAGGAAAAAGACAGTTCAGAGCCGCCCCCACGAGCAGGCCCATTAATAACTGCCACCGTAAAACGTATCCCACTGTATAACCGATAAAGCACCTGGCGCATTAATCCCAGCGCCTCGCGCACTTTTTCCACTTTATCTAGTCGCGAAGTGTAATCTTTTAAGTCCCCCCCACTGATGAAAGCCTTCTCCCCTCGGCCGGTTAGAAATATAATTTTCACCACCTGCCTCTTGTCCAATTCATCAAGCGCACGTATTAACCCCATCGTAGTCTCTCCATCAATGGCATTACGCACTTCTTCCCTTGTCACTTCAATTAATGCACATGACTCAGAAAATCCGTGCAGACGGCTGTACAACTTTACCTTATCCGTGCCAAGATCAATGACTTCCTCTGCAATATGGCCCCAATTCAAGCGGATTTGATGCCCCTTTTTTCAATTATTTGATAATCCTTACCAATCGATAATCCTTAATCCCACATGGATTTTGTCGCACCGAAATCTCTTAAAATCTGTTCGTACAAATCCGGGTTTTCTTTTTTCAGTTTGACACGAACCCGCTTCCAAGCATGTGCTTCAGGCCCGTAATATTCATAGACGAGATCCCATAGTTCAGGATCTTTATCCCTTACTTGCGCAAACATCGACTCCACGACTTGCCTAGTGTCGTACTGTGCGCCAGGAGACCATATCCGCTGCGGGAACATCGCTTCGATAAGCGTTGCAAAATTAACATCGAGCACATAGTGTAACTGCACTGATACCGGCGCAATGTAACGCGCCGCCTGAAGGCGCTTTTTTTCCATTGGATTGTCCGATTGCGGATCAATGCCATGCACCAGGCTTCGATATGTAGCAAGGTGCTTTTCACCAAGTTCCCTATAAATGGGATCGTCATCTTCACCGGGCGGGACAAACACCGTAGCCTCATTGGCTCTTAGTCCTCCGCATGCGCGCATATTAAGGGTCGTGTAGGTGATTAGATGATCGTAGACCACTTTTGAAGTCCAAAACTCAAAACGAACGGACTCTCCGCGAAAAATGGCTAATGTATCCCCCTTTTTAAGGATGCTAAGGGGTCGTTTTACGTTGTCTGTGTCTGGTTTGCCTAAATATACCGCCGCCGCATGCGCCAGTGAGCGCCTGTCTGGATCTGTGTAGCGTATCAGATTGACCTTAAAATCAGCCATCTCTTCACCTCAATCTTTAACAATCATCGTTTCCATTGTACCATCCTCTGAAAAGCCCGTCTGCACAAGCTGCAACAGACATATTCTTTTGTAGTGAGATCTTCACCTGTCTGCTATAATAGAGATACCATATTATTTTATCTCTCAGAAAAGGACGGTGTGCTTGTTGAATACATTAAAAACTTGGGTATTGATGGCAGTTTTGTCCGTCCTGATCGTTCTCCTGGGATCTTACATTGGCGGCAGGGGCGGGGCGGTGATTGCCCTCGTGGTGGCACTAGGCATCAATGGATTCAGTTATTTTTTCAGCGATCAGATTGCTATTTCCATGTCCGGTGCCAAAGAAGTGACTGAACAACAAGCGCCAGAACTGTATACCACGGTGAGACATTTGTCGACAAGGGCTGGTTTGCCAATGCCAAGAATACTTGTATCTCCATCACCTCTTCCCAACGCATTTGCTACAGGAAGGGATCCTAATCACTCAGCGGTTGTTGTGAATTCAGGTTTACTGGACATGCTGTCCACAAGAGAATTGCAGGGAGTTCTTGCGCACGAAATGTCGCACATTCGCCATCGAGATATTCTCATTGCTTCCATGGCTGCGACACTTGCTGCGGCCATCACTTGGTTGGCGCAGATGCTTCAGTGGGGATTGATGTTTGGCGGTGAGCGGGATAGTCGGGATTCGAATTGGGTGGGAGAACTTGCGCTCATGATTCTTGCCCCCATCGCGGCAACATTAGTCCAGTTAGCTATTTCAAGATCCCGTGAATACAAAGCGGATGAGGGCGCGGCAAAATTGACAAGAGACCCAGACGGTTTAGCAGACGCGCTTGCAAAACTCGATCATGTTTCAAGATTTGGCACGGGAAGGCGACGAGAGGAACGTAATTCCGCTGCGACTGCAGCGCTTGCCCATATGTACATTGTCAATCCGCTAAGAGGACAAAACCTGGCTGGCCTTTTTAGCACACATCCTCCAACAGAAGAACGGATTCGACGGCTTCGATTGATGAGAATCAATGGTTCAGAAACAGAATAACTTTTTTACAAAATAACGGCTGTCCCTCCCGTCATTTAATGGAGTTGGGGACAGCCTATTTACTTTCACTTACATCATCGTTGAGGAATAACTACCGTATTGTGGACGATAGCTGCTGGATGTGCTTGATTGTTGATCAGCCATCATCACAGATTGAATCGGAGCACTACTTCCATAGGAGGCAGAGGCGCTGTAATTCACACTTTGCATCGGTGAATACTGTGGTGTTTGCGTATTGTAGTTACGATAGCTTGGTGAATTTTCCTGAATGGATGCCTGCCTATCAGCCTGCATCACGTTGTTAAGCCCTGTGGCGCCAGGATATCCGTAGTAACCACCCTGTTGCTGTTGTTGTTGAAATGGCATGGCGTTCGCTGCATTTACTGTGCTGAGTTGAGCTACTTGCTGATTCACATGTTGCAATTCCTGAACCATCTGTTGGTTAATTTGCACTGCTTCAGTACTGAGTTGCTGAATTCGTTGCAACTGCTGTTGGATCTGCCACGTCTGCTGCTGCATTATCTTCCCTCCATTTGTTCGTTTGAATTTCAACTCTATAGTTCCCGCACAGTCGCCCGCTATACCGACCATCCTCTGGAAGAAAATCTTGTCACGTCTGATTTATCCTCCATCGTACAAACTACAGGTAGTCAATTTGATCAGGGGGGAAGTCTCTTGTCAATAAAAAAAAGGATCGCCATACCAATCATCACTTTTTTGTCATTGAGCGTTATCAGTACTGCCATGCCGCCAATTGTAGCGCAAACGACAACTGATAACCCCACTAATGTACCTGACTGGTATTTACGTGCACAAAAGACAAAGGGAGTGCCTTGGACGATATTGATTGCACTAGACGCTTATGGGGCATCAACGTCACCTCCTTTAGGCGTCAAAAGAACCGCAAAAGAACCTTTTACTAAGTCTGGATTCCGTTTTTCACCATGGCTATGGCAAGGGCTTGCCAATCCTGTACAAAACGATACGGAAGCTACTCGCATCTTATTTTTTAAAGGGTACGGTAAAGATGGAGATGGAGATGGCAAAGCCACTCAGGATGATCCATACGATCGGGTGACCGCCATTGCCAGTTGGCTTTCACAAAGCGGTACCAATGAATTTGATCCTTCCGAAGTGCTCTGGGATTATTTTCAGCATGAATCCGCAGTAGATCGTATTATGGCACTTGCCAATGTGTATAGAAAATTTAACTCAGGCAAGTTGACGGACCGCATGTTCCCTTTATCCAAAAGGTTCAGTGTGGCATTCAACGACACGTGGGGACAAGGACGCAGTTATGGAGGACGGCGCATGCACGAAGGGACTGATATTTTTGCGGGATATGGCACGCCTGTTCTCAGCGTGTGTTATGGATATGTAGAACTCATTGGCTGGAATCGCTTGGGAGGATGGCGGATAGGCATCAGGTCCGCCGATAATTACTACTATTATTATGCA
>JAJZAS010000070.1 GCA_021799325.1 Bacillota bacterium
ACCGTTGGAACCGGTTATCAAGATTTTCTTCATTATCCTTCAACCCCATTATTCTTTGTTTAAAGCAATCCGTTGTTTTCAAATAAGCGTTTTACAGAATTAATTTTCAGCTTGATTACAAACATGATCATTGTTCAGTTAACCAACTGCGTATTCCAATCGATTTGGACAACCATCCCACTATCTCCTGGACAGTCAAACCAGTAACTCTTGGACAGTTGTTCCAGTATTACTTGGACAGGCCGTTAGCCTTTCATAAGGTCATTCTTTATTTACCAGTTTTCTCTTACTCTTGCAACCCGTTTTTTAGTTTTCTGGGTATTCGAAGTTTAGCGTGGATACTCCAATTCAATAGAATTGGACAAGGGAATCGTGTTCGTAGAGATGAGCGGGTTGTGGTTCCATACTTATCACGGTTCTTTTTGTTTCAGATCTCGACAATATCCAACGTAAAGCCTTCTGCAATCAGGTAAATGATTGTGGTGATGTTTTTAACCGAACGAAACCCTTGCGCTCTGCGCTTGGCACATTGAACCAGTCCGTTAATGGCCTCCATCATGATCCCATTGGTCACTTTGGACGTGAACCATCTCAAGATGTCCTGCTCATGTTGCCGAATCGTTTTCGCTGCCTTGATCATATCCGGGATCTGGGTATGCTTCACCCAATAATACCAGCCATCCAGAAACTTCTTTGCCCTCTCGATATTCTCGTGCTCACACAACTTGGAGAACGCCAACTTGAGATGATACGCTTTCGCTGTTACAGATCTTCGTCTTCAGACGAATCAGAGTCCCTTTTGCTTGGCGGTTATATGGTCTTCTTTTTTTAGCCGAACGTAGCGATAGCTTTTTGATTCAGTTACCGTGCGTTGTTCCTTGCACCGTGTCTCGTTGACAACGGTATTGATAATTTTCATGGCGTGGAATTTGTTAAATGTAATCTCTACTTAGGGAAAATAAATCTTGGCACCCGCTATAAATCTGGGTGGCATATCCATACACAACTCATCAATGTCATCAGGATGGCCGCACTTTTTTAGCAGTTGCCCCTTAAAGTCAAGCAAGGTTTGCTGCCTTTTACCTTCTGCCACATGAAGCACTTTCCTGATAACGAGATCTAGGATCAATGAAACGTATTGATGTCCCATTGCACGAGAGGTTTCGTCAATCGCAATCCGTTTCACATTCTTTAATATTTGCTTTTCATTTGCCTCGTCGAAGTAGTGGAGCAAGATCGGCCACATCGTAGTATCGTATTCGCCTAAGAGACGAGACACTTCATTCACAGGCATTGCTTTTGCCAGTAGCACCATGGAGGATTCGAAGTATAAGGAAAACCCAGAACGTTCAAATGTCCAAGGAATCTCCACCGTTTTGGGTGTTTGACACTCATCGCACAGGATACGTGGTGGTTTGCCAACAATGAAAATTCGATATTGAAAAAATGGATATTAGCAGTTTAGTGTGGATACTCCATTAACTTAATTCGTTAAAGGTTGCTTCAAGGATAGAAAAATATTGATCATTAAGAGTTTTATAATAATTGTGTAACTCATCTATATATTTTTGGGATATTTCATAAAACTCATTATCTAGTTGTTCTTTAATTAAGTATTTCTTATCGATAAAATCAATCCTTAATTGTTCAAAAAACCTTCTAATGCCAATTTCATAGTCGTTACTAAATAATTCAATAAACCCATACTCTGGGGTTGTCAAAAGCGAATGCGCATGATCAGTCACACTCACTAAACCCATCAAACCTTTATTCACTTGTTGCCCTGCATGAACTCGAAAATAACTCAGCGTATCTGGCAAATATAGTCCAGGTCCCTCCAACATCAGACTAAACCATGAAGCCAAATCATAGACTTCGTAAGACCGACCAGCAAATGTTCCAATAGGAACCTTTAAGCTGCTTTTTCGAAAAAGCGCAGTGGTGAGCTCACCAATAAAGTTAAAATTAACCAGTCCAAACGGATTTGCAAAGACAATCTTGGCCATAGCAACTTTATCAAATAATGATGGTTTTTGAATAAACTTAATAAAAACCCCGGTTATTTGTAACAAATTTGCTTGCGCATCTATGCCTTGACGATGCGAAGTAACTAACACAAGGTCTTGGTGATCTCTCAAAACCGGCACCATCAACTCTAATTTTCGAGGGTGAAATAAATCATCATCCATTAAAAAATTAATAAAACCGCCATTTGATGCTTCCATCAACATTAAGATGTTCCTATTTGGACCTAGATTGAATTTGTTTTTAATATATTGGATGTTCGAGTGCTCTTGCAAGTAGGGTTGTATTCGTTCTTCTGTATCATCATTTGTACTATTGTCCCCTATAATAATCTCGATATTTTTATATGTTTGAGCTAGTACACTTTTTAAAGCAAGCTCCAAATAATCCGGACGATTATAAGTGGGAATCAAAATACTTACTAACGGTGTTTGCGATTCCAGCATATGATACTCACCTCAAATTAACTTATCTAGTTAGTGTATCATATAGATCATGAGTTATGCAGTTGATGGTTGAATTAGATAATTGTTTGTTTTTGAACAATTGCCAATTGGAAATGTATTGGGGGTAGGAAACTCCTTTATTCCATTGTGAAACACCGCCACAGCCATCAACAGGACAACCTCTGTAGTCGTTTATTCATGCCCCTCCACCGTTATGGAAAAGCATAGGCGATTCAACCTGTGAAGAAATGAAATGTTTTGAAAAGCGAGGATTCGCTTCCGCACCGCTTGCCATGCGCGGCGTAGCATGCTCCATAGCGAAGCGGCGCGAGAGAGGGTCAGATGAGGAGCCCATTCAATAGGAAGAACGAGCTTTACATTTGTCTTCTGATCCACCACTCTTGTTATGAACGAAAGTTTGGGAGAAGGAAGATGGGGTGTCAGCCCTTAACGTCTTCCTTTTTTTATGTTCACTTTCGCCGCTCCTTTACCAAAGAATGGCGATGCCGTCTACTTCTACACATGCCAATCATTTTCGCCTATCACCGCCTTTTCTAGCAAGAAAAAACCCCACAATCCCTGACAGAGAGGCTGAGAGGAAACAACAAACTCCGGGAAGAAGCGATCCAGCCAGTTATAGATGCGCTCAGTCACCCGATGCAGATCCTCCATCTGTCGTTCCCGCTGATTCATGCCATTGCGAAGTTCGGTGTAAATCCCGACCGTCCTTGATCAGCGAGCAATCGTCAGCGCGTCCTTCACTTCATTTTTCGTCAGTGAATTATCATCGAGTTCCTTGCTCTTCTTCACGTGTGACAAGTTGACATGATCCACGGGAATTCTCCGTTGCCGCAAGTACTGGGCTAACGCCATCCAATAATGGCCTGTCAGTTCCAAGCCTCACCAGCACCGCTTCTTTGGCGTGGGAACACTTCAGTTCAGCCAACCATCGCTCTAGACCTTTGATTCCTATCCTGGTATTCTCAATAAAGAGGGACTTACCAATTCGATCTCTCGCCAGTCGACGCAACGCGCAACGTGCATGCATTTTGCGATATCAATACCAAAGATAAGCGTACCCTCCGTGATGCATTGAATCTTGGCGTTCACATTCATTGCCAATATTGCTTCACCCTCCTGAGTTGGCGTTTTGTTTGGACAACCATCACGATACCAGGAGGGTTTTTATTCTAGCAAACCTCAAATTACTTCATTACAGGACTGTTTATTAGCACATTATTTTCGATTCAAATTCGATGGGACAATGGATGACATAATGTAATCGTGCCACCTTGTCCCTCTTTGGTAGAATTAGTGTACCGAGCACAATTCTATTGGGATGGAAAACGAGATGGCACCATCACATTGCGAGTGCCACGGTTGTGAAATGGTCGTTTCTCCACCGAATTGTTTGTGCGTTATCGGCGCAGTGAGCAAGCCCTGTTGTTGGAGATGGTGGAAATGGTGATCCAAGGTGTGTCGATCCGCAAGATCACTGCGATTACAGAAGAACTCTGCGGCGCAGAGTTCTCAAAATCGACCGTATCTTAGTTGTGCAAAAACCTTGATCCCATCGTTGACGCATGGAATGGACGAAATCTGAGGGAGCATCAGTATCCCTTCCTTTTGGTAGATGCCATTGTATTAAAAATTCGGGAGGAGGGGCGTGTTCGTCCCCGAGCGGCCATGATCGTAACGAGCGTTAACGAAGAAGGCTATCGCGAAATCCTTGGCATCATGTTAGGAGACAGCGAATCGGAAGCAAGTTGGTCGGAATTTTTCAGTTGGCTTAAACAGCGAGATTTGAGAGGCGTGGATGTGGTCGTTTCTGACTGCCATAGCGGATTGGTCAAGGCGTTGCACGCGCAGTTTCAGGGAGCAACGTGGCAACGATGCCAGACACATTTCATGCGGAATTTCATGGATGCGACACCGGAAGCACCTGCAAGCGGAGTGATACGGGAAGGTGCGTGCCATTCTCGATGCGCCAGATATGGCCACGGCACGTTTACTCATGAATAAGGTGGTAGGCGATTATGGCGAGAAAGCGCCGAAAGCGATCCAGACTCTTGAAAATGGGTTTGATGACATCACGACAGTCCTTGTCTTGCCAGAGCGTTACCGAAAGCGTCTGCGCACCACGAACGGTGTGGAACGCTTGAACGAAGAGATTCGTAGACGAGATCGGGTCATTCGCATCTACCCTAATCGCGATTCTGTGAAGCGAATCATTGGCGCATTGCTCATGGAAATGGACGAAAAGTGGCAAACGGGTCATCGCTATCTGGACATGCAGGAGTATTTTTTATGGCGTGAGGAACAGAAAAAGCAGACAAAACAAGACGCAAAAATTAACATGATTAGTTAACATAATGCGACTTCTACCAAAGATGAATTTACACCACATTTAGGACTTGATCATCATCAATGCAGATATGATAAAGGAGTTTTGTTGTTGAATATCTATTTTGTCCTTGAACATGTCAGTGGACAAGGCGGAGTGGAGACTGTGGTGACAAGCGTCGCGCGAGAATTATACTCGCTTGGTCATCGCGTAATTGTGTTTCTACCCGATGCCAGTGATAACCCCGTTTGGGAACAGCTATTGCCAGAGGTTCATTATTTTTTCCAACCAAAAGTGAACATCTCAAACCGGTTTGAACTTATAGCGGAAAAAGCACGTTCATTTTCGGCTACCCTTGCCAACTTTGCCAAACCGGACATTCTTGTGGGGACTCATGTTCCACATACGACGCTTTATGCTAGAATGGCAACTGGATACGTTAATCTTCCAAAAATCCCTGTGGTATCTTGGTTACACAATCCTCCTAGACTGTTTAAAGATCCACATTTTATTAATTACGCTGATGTTCACTGGGCGATTTCTACAGGAATTTTGGACGAAATTAAAAGTTTTATAAAACCATCGCCACATATATACTGGGTCGGCAATCCTATTGCTATATCTGATCAAAGAATTCATGCATCGAATCAACCACAGTATCTTGTAATGAGTCGTTTAGAAAATCAACAAAAACGTCTAGATATTCTTTTTAATGCTTTAGCCAAACATCCGTCGCCCTGGCAGTTGCACGTGTTTGGAAAAGGTCCAGACGAAGATATGCTTAAATCTGTTGCCATCCAGTTAGGGATTAATGAAAAGATTATTTGGGAAGGCTGGGTCGAGCGGCCTTGGGATAATATTAAGACTGCAACTGCTCTTGTACTTACATCGGATTTTGAAGGAATGCCGATGAATATCGGCGAGGCTTTTGCTCGTGGGGTACCAGTCATTTCGTCAGATTGTCATTCAGGGCCAAGGGATTTGATTAAGCATGGCGTAAATGGCTTCTTATTTCCCCCGGGGGATATAGATTCACTCATGCAATCATTTCGCCGGATTGAATCTTTAAGTGATAAGGAATGGGCAATTTTGTCTACAAATGCACTGGAAACATCGTTAAAGTTTGATATTCATTATATTTTGCAGAGATTCAAACTGTCGCTGTTAGACTTTATTCACGAAGAACGGTGGAACTTTTAATGATCATTGATATCGTATTGGGGCTTGCTGGTGGTAAAGGCGGTTTGGAAAATGTTTTAACTACTATAACTCAGGCACTGCAAGCCAAAGGTCATGATGTGCGCGTATTTCAAATAATGCCTTCGCCATATCAAGAATGGGAAGAATCACTCCCTAAAGTATTTTACTATGATTATGTTAGAAATCATTATGGAAAAGGATATGAAGCGGAAATAGAGCCACTCCGTTACGCATTAGGATACCGAACATTACTAGACATAATAGGTGTTCCTGACCTTATCCTTGCCACACATACACCATTATTTAGTTTTGTCACAAAAATGGCAGTAGGATATTTGGGGAATTCCAGACCTCCTATCATTTCTTGGATTCACGGTCCCACCGCGGCCTATGGGGGAGGAGAATTATTAAAATTTGCAGATGCCCATTTAGCTATTAGCGCCAGTGTGGGCCAAGATATCAAAAATACATTAACTGGTGATTGGCCAATTTTTACAATCAATAACCCAGTCAGCGTCGATCAATTGAACACAATTCAGCGTATTAATGATCATTTACATCTTATTTATGTTGGACGCATCGATAACAAGCAAAAACGTCTGGATATTATGTTTCAAGCATTGGCTCAAGTCAAAGGTTCGTGGGAACTTCATCTCTACGGCGAAGGAGCCGACGAAGCCATATTAAAATCTTTAGCTAATCAGCTTAGTATTGCTGAAAAATTAAATTGGCATGGTTGGTTAGATCATCCATGGGAAGCTATTGATGCTGCAACGTTACTCATCCTAACATCAGACTATGAGGGGTTTGGTCTTGTACTTGTCGAAGCGCTTGCGAGAGGGGTTCCCGTGATTGCGACAAATTGCGAAGGACCGAAAGATATTATCAAAGATGGTGAAAATGGTTGGCTCTTCCCCACCGGGGATTACAATCGATTAGCAGAACTTCTACAGAACCTAATTGATAAGCAACTCACCTTGCCAGCCCCCGAACAATGTGTTCAATCAGTACAACAATACACAATAGATTCAGTAATTAAAAAGATGGAACAAGGTATGTTATCAACCTTAGCATTTTACAACCCATAGATAAATTCCATAAATGTATTTTATCATCAATTGAACTGTGCGTAGTTTGCCACATTGGGGTATTGATTAGATTTTTCAATGTCTTTAATGGTGATTAGGCCACGTAAGATGTAATTTTCATCGACGATGGGAAGCTTTTCTACTTTGTGCGATTGGAGGATTTCTTTTGCTTGTTCCAATGTCGTTCCTACCGGAACTGTGACTAAATTGTCCCTAGTCATGACTTCTCCGATTAATCGACTAAAGTTCTTTTCAAATCGCAAATCACGGTTCGTTAAAATCCCCACCAAGTGCTTATCGTTATCCACAATCGGTACTCCAGAAATACGATATTTGGCCATAATAGCCTCTGCATCGTAAATCGGGTGTTCTGCTGTTAGATAAATCGA
>JAJZAS010000071.1 GCA_021799325.1 Bacillota bacterium
CCCCGAAGAGTAGATGAAGGGACAGTATCATACTGTCCCTTCCCATTCTCTCCATTACTTTACTGGACGAAGGTGAGTCAGAACAATGGCTTGAGCCACATTCGTATAAGGGGCTGGATTGATGTACGGATTGGAAGGTGTTGGCCATCCTGTATACTGTGCATCATTGTACTCATACCAAGTAGCTCCGTATACCAGCGGAATACTCGGCAATTGTTCTGCCACATACTGCTGGATCTGATAGATGTACTGTTTCTGGGTAGCGAGATTACTGGTTGTCGAATATTTGTCAAGGAGTCCAGTAATCTTCGAGTTATTCAGTTGCTCCACATTGAAGTTGCCCTTCGGATTAAGCATGTTTTCATACAGATAATAGGGAGTCGGTCCTGAATTAGTCCAGGAAATCGCCAACTGATAATTTTTCTTTGGATTGCCAATATTGCTGTAATACGCTCCATACTGTTCTTCCTGAACGGTCACATTGATGCCAATGGATTTCAAATCTTGCGCAATGAGTGCAGCATCCGCATCCCAGTCTGTCCAACCAGAAACCACCTGGAGCGTAAAGTTGAGCGGTTTACCCTGCGGAGAAACAAATATCCCTTGGGAATTCTGCTTGAATCCTGCAGATTTCAAGAGTTTCATCGCTGCACTTGGGTTGTAGGTAAACTGCTGGTCCGCTTTTGGCAGTTTAGGATTAAGCCACGCTTTGTTGTTAGGCAAAATCAGCCCTGTTGGACTGGCGACTGGTTCATATCCATATTCGCCTTCCATATAGATCTTCTGACGGTCAATCGCCATACTGATCGCTTTTCTAACTACTAGATTCTTAAGCAGCGGATCTTGTAAATTGGTATACAGCATCACCACGTTGTTAGGCGGGAACCAGTAATGGTTGTTTGGATTTTTTGAAGAATAGACACTCTGAATGCCAGGGATAAAAAGTCCGCCCCATGTTGCTTGCCCTTTTGCCAGTGCCAAATCTGCCGAAGTGTTGCTTGTAAAAGCTGGATATTCAACGCTCCTGACGACTGGTACGCCACCCCAATATTGGAGGTTGGACATAAATTTATAAACTTGAGAATTAAACGATAGTAGCACATAGGGTCCTGTGCCCACTGGATTGGTATTGGTTACTTTGGTGGGGTCGCCGACTTTACTCCAAATGTGTTGCGGGACAATGGTTGTCGAAAGTACATAATAAGCAAATGGAACATTTGCCTGCTTAAAGTTGAACACTACTTTGTAGTTGCCACTTGCTTTCACACCGCTCAATTGCGTCCATACTCCATTGATATCGGCGGTCGGATACTTCTTGATCATATCAAAAGAAAACACAACATCCTTGGATGTAAAAGGTACTCCGTCGGTCCACTTCACTCCTTTGCGAAGGTCGACAGTCAATGTCTTGTTGTTATTGCTCCATGTATAACTGGTGCCTAGTAATGGGAAGGTATGTCCACTCACATTATCTTGGTAAAAAAGCGGCTGATAAATGAGTCCAATGGTGCCAGGGTTTGCAGAGCTAGAGTAAGGATTAAAATTATCAGGAAAAGTACCATAAGGTGAAGGAAGCATGACCAGAGGTTGAACGGTTGACGAAGCGTGTTTGGCGCTAGTCTGTGCATTTGCCGCAAGAGCCACCGACCCCGTCATTGCCAAGCTTACTGCTGCCGCAGCTAAAAGCTTTACTGATTTGCCCAACATTATTTTTCCTCCTTTTATTAAGGTGCTTATCGCACCTATCCGAAACCGTTTTCGGTAATTTGCAAAAAAAACAAATAGTTGAACCGATATTTAATTACAATTGTAATCATATTGCAAAATGGTTGCGTTTTCAATAGTTTTCAAGGACAAATTTATTGATTTTTTCTCTTGTATATTAAATTTAAGGTAATAAAAGTTATTTTTCATATTAAATTTCGTATTCGAAAACATTTTCGATATAAATAATAAAAAAAGGCTTCTCCTCGGTTTCCGATTTGAAGCCTTTGGTTAGAATCAAAGGATTTTTCGCAATCCCTCCGTTGTTTCATGAACATGACTGACCGTTGCCGAAAGCTCCTCAAGCTGAGCTGCTTGTTCTTCGCTGCTTGCCATGCTTTCCTGTACTGCTTCTTGGATATGGTCAATCTCCTGAGTGATTTCGTTGACTTTGTCGTTGACTTGTTTCGAAGATTCGCGCACCATTTGGGATAAACGGCGAATTTCATCCGCCACTACGCCAAATCCCCGGCCAAGTTCACCGGCTCTCGCCGCTTCAATCGCCGCGTTCAATCCCAGCAAATTGGTTTGTGCCGCCACCTCTGCCACTAGGTTGTTGATGCTCACCAGCGCTTTTGCGTTTTCATTCAATTGATGGACTGCAGTAGCAATCGCATCCACGTTTTGCGCAAATGAGGTGCCTGCGCTAGCCATCTCTCGGGCCAATGTGTCCAATACCCCCACTTGATCTGTCAACCCAAACAACCCATCTTCCAACTCCTGAGTGTGCGAAGTTTTCATCACCACTGAAAGAACACCCTTAAATTCACCCTGCACAAAAACAGGCTCAGAGATCGCGAAGTAAGGGAACCCAAAAAGTTGCGGATTTCCTTCCTGTTTGAGGATTCGCCTTTCTTTCCACGCCCTTGCCGAAATCATGTTGGCAAATTGTGGTTGGGAAACATCTGTACCAACGTCAATCGGAAATGGGAAATGACTCACTTTTCTGATGTGAGTGACCACACCTTTTTCATTGGCTAATGCCACCAAAGAATCATCTGCAGTCACATTGAGCACAGTTTGATATAGCCAATTGGCATCATAACCTCCGCTACTATCCACCAATTGCCGAACATCATTGTTTGCTTTTCCATATTTTTTGACGTCAACCCCCGCAATGTGCCCCATTAACCAATTTTGCAAGAACTTAAACGTCTCGATCCCCACTCCGGTTTGGCCACTTTTTAACTTGTCGCGGATTTCAATTGCCTGACGTATCAAATTCTTGTGAATTTGTTTATGTTCTTCAAGATCAGGTACCCCTTCGCGTTCCATAAAGGCTTCCTCATCAGCAAAATGATGGGCACCATATTCCAAAAGGTCATCAAGCACATGTAAAATTTCTCCGGAATCACCTTGGTTTTGAAAAATGGAGTACATACGGTTGATCAGATTCACAAGCTGTTGATGCTCTTTGTCCATTTCGTTAACACCAGTCAGAAATTTCCCCGATAGTTCTAAGTACTTATCTTGGACTGCCATGATCATCCATCCCCCATTTGGTTAATCACGAGTTGAATATTTCCACATCGAGTTCATGGTTATATTCCATCCCACTATTCGTCCAATTCGCAGACCCCATGATTAAAATTTGCCCGTTGTCAATGTTTATCATTTTTTCATGCATGACTACTTTATAAGGATCATAAGTCACGTTGATACCTGCATTTTTCAACATACGATACGATTTTTCATTAATAAAACGCTCATAATGTGAGTCTAAGACCACTTGAACTGCCACACCACGGGCTTTCGCGCTGATGAGTGCACTTACCAGTGATTTTCTATCCATGGCAAACATGTGAACGACGATACTCTGCTTGGCCTCATTGATGGCATTTAAAATGGCAGGCTCAATCTGCCCATCCACCAAGAGTTGATAGCGACCAAAACCGAAAGGGAACCGAGTGTTTCGCTCATACATGCCGGTTCTTGCCTGCCACCAGTCATAAGAGAAAAAAATTCTTCCTTCCACGGAAACGGCTTGTCCTCTTAATTCCACGTCCTGATCGGTAGTACGATCACTCCACTTCCCCCAATTGACACTTCCAACTAAGAGCGTATTGCCCACCTGAAGGAATTTTACATGATCTATATCCGTATAGCCATCGCTCCCCACCTTCATTCGTTCCACCGGAATTCCAGCCTGCTGAAGCATTTGTTCTGTGACGTCATCTTGCTTGTAGGAAGCATCCATGATCACTTTTACAGATGCGCCACGGTTTTCCGCATCAATTAACGCTTGAGCCAATTGTGAATCAGTGAATTCATACATTTCTACATTCACACTGGTGCCACGCTTCGCCTGCGAAATGATTTGCAAGGCTTCCTGAGCCACGTTAGCGGCAGGAATCATTCTCATCTGTATCGTTGATTTGGCATAGGAGTCTGTAGACATGAAAAGCAATATCAACGGTACGGCAACCATCCATTTTTTCATTTCAGGACACCATACTTTCTTTAGTAACACATCTAATATACCAATCACAGAAAGATAGTTGCAAAGGTTTATGGTAAGTATTTTTTTTATTTTTTAAGAGTCAGTATACTTCCCATATTATTACTCGCAGTTTTCATGTCATTTTCATGGTCTCATTAGATACTGCCTCTAAATAGCTTCAACTGATAAAAGGAGGACTCCATGATGATCAAGAAACTCTCAAAGTTTGGATTGGCAACGGGAGGCACGATCCTTATAACACTAAGTCTCATGGCATCAAGTGCTTTGGCATACAATAATAACCAGAATTTTGCCTCCACCTACAATCAAAACGTGCAACAAGAAGCCAGTCTCCAGCAAAAAGCACTGACATTAGGAGTCAATAATTCATCCATCGCCTCCATCAATTCCACTGTTCAATTAATCAATACGGAAGTGGCTTCACTCTATACTGCGGAACAAGCACTTGCCAATGCCAAACCAGTGACGGTCTCCATCCCCTCGTCGACTCCAGCACAGTCTAATTTGGAAAATAAGATTAATCAATTGAAGTCATTACTCCAAAAAGGTACTAAAGACCACAAAGGCAAGCACGACGACGATTCAGGAAGAGGTAAACAAATCAAAATTAAAAAATGGCGGGCTGACCTGAATTTTTTAAAATGGCAAATGAATCAATCAAGATCATCAAATCAGTTTTGGAATGCTCATCCATATAACGGAGCACTCACCACACTACAATCCAGCATCCTGCATCTACAAAGCTCTGCAATCCACTACTTAAACGAATGGATCACACTAGCCACGCAAACTGCCAATCCTAGTGCACCCGCTACTATTTCTGGACTAACTTACGCGCTTGGCACCATTAATGTGCCAGCTCTTGGCGCCTCTCCTGTCATTGATAATGTAGCAGTAGCTCCCATCGTCAAAAGTGCAAATGGCACCATTCTCAGTGATTCAGGGCTCTACACATTATCAGGGCCAAACGGCGCAACTGGCGTCACCATCAATTCAACATCGGGGGAATTAGCAGTTGCACCAGGAGCAACTGTTGGCACCTACATCATTACCTATGTTCAAAACGGGGTGGCACAAGCTGTCAACATCAATGTGGTTTGATCAAGCAAAAAGCAGGTTCGGCATGTTTCCGAAACCTGCTTTTTTATCCATTAGCGTGACAATCGATAGGGTACCGTGATCACCTTCACCGACTTGTTGAATATCAGCCACGCCAACAGCCAGCTTGCCGTCTTGCTGTGTAACAGTGAGTGCCACCAACGGCTGGTCAAAAACTGGGGAATCACCATGGTGATATCTGAAGAATCATATTGGTTTAACTCATATTCCACAAATCGCTGAAGGCGTCTTGCCACCGACCGATACTGCGAATTGATGACCACGAGGCGGATGTTGGAATGGAGTTGCTCCCATTCTGACTCAATTTTTTGCGATGCTTGCTTCATTCCTTCTTCTGAATCTGCGGTCACCACGTGTACTGCAATCACATTATCAAAATGGCTCACCGCATATTGAAGCGCTGCGACCGATGCTCTATTCACTGAAGCAATCGGGACGATGGTCAAGCCAGGCGAATATTTGCTGAAAGGAACGGCAAAATCGTATTTCAGATCTACTTTAACCTGTTCATAGTGTCGTTTGATTTTCGTGAACATAAATACCATGATAGGAACACCGATCAACACCAACCAGGCGCCGTCAAAGAAGCGCGTAATACCAAAAATCAGGCAGGCGGCTGCGGTCAGCGTCAAACCAACCATGCTTCCAATAGCCGTGAGCACCCAATGACGTCCCCGCTCGCGAAATAGCCTCACTACCATGCCAAGCTGCGATACGGTAAACGTATAAAAGACAGACACGCCGTATAGTGCGATGAGGCGCCCAATTTTCGCATCGAAGGCAAAGGTGAGAAGTAGCGAAATGAACGTTAAAAACACGATGCCATTACTGTATACCAAACGATCGCCTTTATGGAGAATCCAACGCGGCATAAAACCATCGCGGGCCATTGACGACCAAAGCGCCGGGCATCCGGTAAAGGCTGTATTGGCGGCAATGATCAAGATGGACATCGTGGCGATGGAAATCACAAAGCTGACGATATAACCAAAACCGTGCAAACCGAAAATCATGATCGATTCCTGCTGAATAAGCGGAACGTCTGGATTGTACTGTAAGCCATGTAATAGTGCTAATCCTGACACAATCAAAAACAGCAGGCTGAGCGTACCAACCAGTGTCAATAACAGGCGTTGTGCTCTCTTTGGAGATGGTTCTTTAAATATGGGAACAGAGTTCGATACCGCTTCAATTCCCGTCAAGGCGCTGCAGCCATTGGCAAACATGCGCAAAAATAAAAACAAAGACATCCCACTGACCGCTTGCATCCCGTTTATGCTTGGAAAATGAATATGCCCCGGGTGAGATACCGCATTGATTACCCCCACCGCACCAAGTATGAAAATGCTCAAAATAAACAAATAAGTAAACGGAATAAATATACTCGCTGATTCACCCGTTCCCCGCAGATTGATGATCATGATCAACAGGGTGAGCAACACGTTAAAAAGTAATTTATGATGCATGACAAAAGGAATAAAGGGAGCAATCGCATCCACTCCAGAAGCGATGGAAACCGCCACCGTCAACGTATAGCCGATGATTAGCGTAGAAGCTGCGGACAACCCCCAAAATTGCCCCAAATCATTCAGACCGATTGAATACGCCCCGCCACCCATGGGGTAGTGGCTAATAATATTACGATAAGCGAGGAAAAGCAGCAACGCGAGTCCCGCAATAATGATCGTACCTACTAGGGAAAAGCCAAGTACATTGGCCACATAAGTAGCCGATGCACCTGCCCCAATGATGGAGGCCAGGATAAATTCCATCTGGTCTGTCGCATAGGCAACGCTGGACAACGCATCAGGTGTTAAGATGGCCATCCCTCGAAAAATGCCAATTCGCACATGTTGACTTTCACGAGTTTTGAGCGGGCGCCCCACCAACAAGCGTTTAATTCCGTAAATCATATAAAGATATCCCCAATTCAAGTATGAAATTGCTTTTTCGTTAACATGGATAAATATAGACGCTCGGTAGTAGTAACGCAATAGCTCGTGAGCACCATCACAAAAACTGTACCTATTTCGCCTTTAGTGACCAAGCGCACGCAAGAAAATCACCGTGCAAATAAGGAATAAGCAAACCCCATTGCATCAGTTCATCCCCGTTAATCTCCATT
>JAJZAS010000072.1 GCA_021799325.1 Bacillota bacterium
TGTCCCTGGCGCCCAAAACGGCAGGACCGGTCCGGATGGGATCGAACATTGACAAGCGAATCTAGCAATATCAGTTCACTGGAGCAACTGGCCACCATGGCCAAACTTGGGGATAAGGAGGCGCTGGCACAGCTTTGCCAGGACTTTGCACCACTTGTAGAGGCCAGTGCCAAAAGGTATCTGGGATGGAAGGATGCCTGGGAGGATCTGATGCAAATTGGGTATGAACAGTTGGTCCAGGGTATTCTCAGCTTCGATCCGAAGCGGGGCGTGTTTTTAAACCATTATCTAAAGCGGATGGTTCAGGGGAGTATCTGGTCAGCCGTGAGGAAAAGGGAAACAGAACGTACCCGTGTTGCACAGGGAGTGCCTGGCGGGGATGAGGACGATCGCGAACTCAGCGTGGAAATGTTGGCGGATGAAACGATGGCAGGGTTTTTTCTGGAAGTGGAGTGGGAAGCACTCTTTACCTCCCTGTCGCCGAGAGAAAAAATTGCGATCCGCTACACAGTCCTTATGGATTATCGGGATCGCGAGGTGGCAGATGCATACGGTGTCTCGAAGGACACAGTGAAAACATGGCGCAAGCGCGGCATCGCTAAGCTACGAAAAGCCTATGCCTCGCTCACGCTGTGATCGCCGTTCAGATCTGATTGGCTACGGTCATCATTTGATTGGCCATATTCACGGCTCGTGATGCCATCATGTCATCGTTTTGCGTGGAGACCATCTGCGCCATCACTTGTGTCAAATTGACGTTGGAGCCTTCGAGCATGTGGTTTTGCACTTGCCCCATCAGTTGGGTGGCATTGACACCAGGAGTGGCATTGGTCACTGCTGTATAGCCTTTATTGAGCATGTAGAGTTGTCCGCTAAATGGCGTCAGCGCAAATTGCGGCTGGTTCACGTAGGCGAGGCCCAGTTTGCCGAGGTTTACAGGATTTCCATTGATCTGATCGGCAGTAATCGTGCCATCCGGTGACACCTGTACGGTGGAGAGGTTCACTCCGGTCAGATTAATGGGCTTGCCATTCGCGCCAAGTACGGCATGGCCATCTGGTGTAGCCAGGTACATCTGACCTTTCCCGTCTGTACTCGCAATAAAATCCCCTGCCCGCGTGTAACCTGTCTGTTTGTTGCCAAGGTCGATCATGAAAAAACCATCGCCCTGGATGGCCATATCGAGCGGATTTTTGGTAGTCGTATAATTGCCCGCCGCAAAGTTGGCTTGCGGATTTAACGCCATCGCGCCAGAACCTAGTTCAAACCCTGCAGGCGATTGGCGGGAAAGACCGGTAACAGCGGGAGACTGGCCATAAAATTCGGTTAGCGTGTTGGCAAAAGACACATCGGATGATTGGTACCCAACCGTATTTTGATTGGCGATGTTGTTCGCAAGCGCGTCCATTCGCGCCTGCTGGCTTTGTAGACCTGCTGCTGCGGTGCTGAGTAGTGACACAGTCCCGCACCCCCTTTACGTTATTGGCTAAGCTTATAATCCTTGCACGGTACCCACTTGCGTGGTCGCCGCCTGAAGCGTCTGATTGATAGAGGTAATTACTTTTTGATCGGCTTGATAGCTATTATAGATCGATAACATATCGGTAAGCGCCTGCGTGCTATTAGTGTTGGAGGATTCGAGTGCCCCCACCTGCACGGCGGCTTTGCTCGTACTGTAAGCGGTTGTCGTCGTTGGCAGATAATCGGTCGCGCCAAGCGGCTGTAATGAATTGACGTTGACATTCGTGACGCCAAAGTTGGCGTTCGCTAGTGGCTTGCCTGCTGCGGTCACGACTTCATAAGAAAGCTGCCCATTCGCGTCTTTTAGCGGCGCACCGTTCGCTCCAAAGTAGGTATTGCCATGATAATTGGGGTTGATTCGGATGGCCGAATTCAAAATCGGCTGTCCGTTCGCACCGATCGCGAGCACTCGTTGGCCCACCGAATTATAGAGTAAATGGTCGCTCCCCACTTGAAAATGCCCATCACGGGTCAGTGCTACCTCGGATTTGCCTGACGCATCAATGTTCTCGACGGCAAACATGGCATGTAGTCCAGAACTTGTGGCATCCACCACGCGGGCGTTAGCGCCTGGAATCGCCTTGCCCTTTGTATCCACAATGTGATAGGAGGGTTGTCCGCTTGCATCGTACACCGGGCTGCCATTAGCGCCAAAAATATCGGCCCCCTTGTACTTCGGATTGACGACGATTCGCCCTGTCAAAATAGGGTTCCCGTTCGCATCCACTGGAAGAACAGGACTGCCATTCGCTGCTTCCACCACGCCACCTTTGCCCACAATGAAAGATTGGGTGTTGGCAAGCGCTGCACTCCCCCCGTTCTGGGTATAGACGACTGAACCAGACGTCAGTGGGTCCTGAATCGCAAGGTCAAATGGTTGGCCAGTTTGTGTAATGCCACCTTGGGTAAAATTGGACAAGGCCTCCTGAAAGAACACACCGTTGTTCACCGTCCCAATGTTGCTGATCGGCTGACCATTTGCATAATTGTAACTTTGCATCAGAAATTGAGGAAACGCCATCAATGACCCGGAAGATTGTTTGAATCCCGGCGTCGAGAGATTGGATATGTTGTTCATGACTACTTGTTGCAGTCGTTCATCCGCGAGCATGCCGGATAAGGCGGAAGTAAGCCCATCCATGTGTCCATCTCCCCGTCAACCATTTGATTACCGATAACGCTTGGATTTAGTATCCTGATTGGGTCTTCCCCACTTGTCGATGTTCTCCAAAAATTCTCCAGTTCCCCTGGCCACGCAGGTCATGGGATCATCCGCGATGTGTACAGGCACTTGCAACTCTTCCGTCAGTAAGCGGTCCATTCCATGTAGCAGTGCGCCGCCACCGGTAAGTACCACACCCCGGTCAAAAATGTCCGCCGCCAGTTCCGGTGGGGTCTTTTCCAAAACAGACTTGGTCGCTGCCACAATCGATTGCACTGTCTCGTCAAGCGCCATCATCATTTCGTGTGTGCGCACGGTGACGGTCATGGGGAGCCCCGAGACCATATCGCGGCCGCGCACGTCCATTTCCTCACGAGTTCCTTCCTTATGCACGGATACCACGCGAATCTTTATCTCTTCCGCAGTTCGTTCTCCGATTAGCAAGTTATATTTGCGTTTTATATAGGTAATGATCGCTTCGTCGAACTTGTCCCCTGCAACGCGAATAGAAGAGGAGGTGACGACGTCCCCTAAAGACAGAACCGCAATGTCCGTCGTGCCTCCGCCGATATCGACCACCATATTGCCGCTGGGTTGCGTGATGTCAAGCCCCGCGCCGATGGCTGCCGCTTTCGGTTCCTCAATCAAATACACCTGCTTGGCACCTGCCGCTTCGGTTGCCTGACGAACCGCTTTCTGTTCGACAGATGTGATGTTGGCGGGGATACAAACCGCCACTCTGGGTTGCGCCATAAAGCCTGATCCGGTGACTTTCTTAATAAAATGCTTCAACATCAGTTCAGTGATCTCAAAATCTGCGATGACCCCGTCCCGCAGCGGTCGAATCGCCACGATATTGCCTGGCGTGCGGCCAAGCATTTTGCGGGCCTCTTCACCAATGGCCCTGACTTCCCTTTTCGAATAGTTCATATCAATGGCCACCACGGATGGTTCATTGAGGACAACTCCCTTGCCCTTCACATACACCAACACATTGGCTGTACCCAAATCAACGCCAATATCTCTTCCAAACATGCAGTCAAATCCTCTTTCTGTCGCCAAAGACCTATAATTGGTCTCTACTACTTCTACATGGGCACCCCAAATCCTCTATGATACGTAATATTTTTTGTGAGTTTTCGCTTCCCCTCCTCCTTCTTGTATTTTTCTTTCGTCGCCTCCCCTCCCCGCAAATGACGGATGGACTTGTGGTACTCGAGAATCTCTTTGACACGGTTGGCAAGATCGGGGTTTAGTTCTGGCAGTCGTTCGGTTAGGTCTTTATGCACGGTGCTTTTGGAGACCCCAAATTCACGAGCGATCGTGCGCACGGTGTTGCGGGTTTCCACGATGTATTCGCCGATCTTGAGGGTTCTCTCCTTGATGTAATCGTGCACAACCTCGCCTCCCCCATTATTAGTAAGTCTGGTACAGTATATGAGGGGGGCGGGAGCATATTCCATCTTCGTCTATATTGCCGGAATTACGCCACTTTTTCGCATCTTTGCTCGTCCGCACGATCTCTAGCAAAGTTTTTTTGATAGCATAAAAAAAAGGCTGAATCTCCTTGGATTTCAGCCTGTTTGTCAATTTTTTTGGACTGCTAGAATTGGCGTATCTGCGTTTTGGGACGAGCTTCCCAGGGAAATCGCGACTTTTTCGCCTTTCAGGCAGTCGCTTGTGGTAGCAGTGATTCGGGATTGACGAGTGTGTGATTTTTTTCTACTTCAAAGAATACGTGGTTCCCAAGTCCCGACTCTCGCATATTATAACCGCTGCTGCCGATGAGTTGGCCCTGAAGCACATGTTCTCCCACTTTCACGCTGGCAGACCCCAGTGATTGATAGACCGTCTGGTACCCGTTATTCGTATTGATGATTACCGTCTCACCCATCACCTGATCGTTTGTCACTTGGCTGACCACCCCAGATGCGGCGGCCACCACGCCAAAGGAGCGGTGACTCCCTGGTATGCCTAGGTCAATTCCCGTACTTCCCTGGTAACTGTTGTCGTAGTGTACCAGATTGGAGGCTAGCGACTGCACCGTAGCGCCTTTTTCACTCGCATCGTAATAGCCTTTGGTCAGCTTGACACCAGTGGTATCCGCTGCAACAGGCCAAATCCAAGGCTGGCTTGCTGTCGCCGTGGTTTGCGTGACCGGCGTCTCCGCTTGCGGCGATTTGGTGTTATGCAGGAGACGACTCGCCTGCCCATACATAAAAGCGATGATGAGTGCGGCTGCGGTCAGGTATAGCGCAGGAAGTAGCCAGCGCCTGGAATAAAAGCGGCGATAACCGGTGAGATCCCAATCTTCATTTTCGTCCCCCGGTGTCGATGCGTCCGCTTCCTTTACGGCATCAGTTTTCGGATCGGCGAGTGGTTTATTTTTCTCGTCATCTTGACTCATTATGATCACCTCAAATGACAGTTTCGCCAATTTGAGGTAGATATAAACAGTAGTTTTGTGATTTTTACTATTTTAAATAGTTATGATTGCGATGATACCAGTTTTAAAGGGGGCACATAGTCATCGGTTCTGAAAATATGCGCGCCAAGCGTCCGTAATTTCCCTACTAGATCGTTATAGCCGCGATCGATGTGCTCAATGCCGTTGACGATGGTTTCTCCTTCTGCCACGAGCCCTGCGAGTACCAAGGCGGCACCTGCGCGAAGATCAGTCGCTGTCACGCTTGCTCCAGTCAACTTGGGCACGCCTTCGACAATGGCGCTTCGCCCTTCGATTTTCACCTCTGCGCCCATTCGGCGGAGTTCGGAAACGTGCATAAAACGATTCTCGTAAAGGGTTTCGGTGATGATGCTGACCCCATTCACACGGCTCATTAGGGCCAGTACGGGCGCCTGCAAGTCCGTAGGAAAGCCTGGGTACGGTAAGGTCTTTACGTCAATCGGCTTAAGTGGCTTGTCAGCTCGCACACGAATGCCGCTGATGTCGTCCTCCACGTCCACACCCGCTTCACGAAGCTTGGCACAAAGGGAACTGAGGTGATTGTAAATGGCCCCTTCGACAAACACGTTGCCACCAGTAATCGCTGCGGCAACCATGAATGTTCCTGCCTCAATCCGGTCGGGAATAACGGTGTGGGTCGCCCCGTGTAGGGATTCGACTCCCTCGATGCGGATGACATCGGTCCCCGCGCCGCGAACACTCGCTCCCATGGCATTCAGGTAGTTGGCAAGGTCGACGATTTCCGGCTCTTTTGCGGCGTTTTCAATGATGGTCTGGCCTTCTGCGAGCGTGGCGGCCATCATGGTGTTGATCGTCGCACCCACACTGACGATGTCAAGGTACACCGTGGTGCCTTTTAACCGTCCGTTGACATGACCTTCCACGTAGCCATGTTCAATGGACACCTCGGCTCCCAGCGCCTCAAATCCCTTGATGTGCTGGTCTACCGGACGCTCGCCAATGTTGCAACCACCTGGCAGCGGCACGCGAAAATGCCCAGTTCTGGCCAGTAGCGGACCGGCTACCCAAAATGAAGCGCGCATTTTGCGCACGAGTTCATAGGGCGCTTCTGTCGTTGCGAGATTTTCTGCGATGATTTGAACGCGTCCGGCAGGAGACATCTCCACCTTCACACCGAGACTACGCACCACATGGGCCAAGTTCTCTATATCTGTTAAATAGGGCGCACCCTCGATAATGGTGATGCCTTTTTCCGCTAAAAGTGAAGCAGCGATAATCGGTAATACGGCATTTTTTGCGCCGCTTACCTGTACGCTGCCGACGAGTCGCTGCCCGCCCCTGATCTTGATTGTCGTCACATGCAGTCCTCCACTTGTTTTCCGTGGGTGCATTGCACTACACGTCATTCTAATATTCTATCGTGATAATAGGACTTCCTACAAGTACCTTTGTATCCTTTTGATAGTCTCTTTTGTGCAGAGCAACCTGTAAATTCAAGTTTTGCCTACCCGATCGGATGCTTGGCCCTGTGAAATTCGGCACATCGCCTGACGTGCTGGTGGTATAAGCATCCTGCATCCCCTGAAGCGGGGTCCCCCCTGTGCAGGCAAATACGCGTTGCACCACACTTGCGCGAGCGCTAGTATTCAACTGCCCGCTAAGATCTCCCACCATGGTGACGTTGAGATGGGGTTGTCCTCCTGCTGCGAGCACGGCGCTTTGCACACGCTGATACGTGTCGTGCATCGTAAATCCATTCGTCGTGGTCACCAGTTCCCGTATGACGAGCACCGTCTGCGGCGTGACATTCGGAAACTTCATGCTCATCAACTCAATGGTCGCTTGAAGCGAGCGATTCGCTCCTTTTTTCACTTGATGAACGGCATACAAAACGGTAGACTCTCCTGCGCTTGTCCGCGTCCATGTTGGTTTCGTGGAAATCGCGAGCACTTTTGCCGCTTGCTTCCCAATCGCCTCCAGTTGCGATAGGTTCAGTGCCTTATTTTGTAGGGTCGTCCAATCGTGCACTTCGTATTCCGACAATTTTGCTCCTGTTGCAGCAAATGCCGTGGCCACCAGCGATGCGGCTGAAGTGGGTGATGACTCTACGCTTGCGCTGGCCACTTTTTGT
>JAJZAS010000073.1 GCA_021799325.1 Bacillota bacterium
GAATACCTCCTTTCTCGTCAAATCCCGCGTAGCGGCGTTTGCTCGAAACCGCAAGCAAATTGTGCAACTCGTCAATCGATTGTTTTTTGAAGATGAACACAAGCTGGCGCGGATGAAGGAACACACAAAAAACATCCAAAAAAGCACGGCGGCAACCGATATTGCCAGAATCCTTTTCGAGGTGGAAAGCCAACCCATCCTCGACACGGAATCGATACCGGAGCACTACTACGCGGAGCAGTCATGACCGCACTGATCAAATCTTTACGAACTTCGTCATCCCCCCGCTACATTCCACTTGTTGCGGGGGTTGAATTTGTCCGTAGCGCGCTCATGCTGGTATTGCTACCTTGGTTTGGCGTGCACTTCCTCGGTCTCTCCATGGCGGTGGTTGGCATTGCCATCAGCGCTCACTACCTGTTTGACAATGCGTTGCGTCCGTTTTTTGGCTATCTGGCGGATGCCATCGGCGCCAAAGTGCTTTTATCTGGCGGCCTTCTTATAAGTGGTGCAGCAATGGTCTTGATGGTGGCAAGCCGCAGCCCCGTAGCCTTGGTTGTCGCCACTGCCCTCTTTGGCATCGGCACCTCCTCGCTTTGGCCTGTCGTGATCAGCCGACTGACTCGCGAAATCGAGGAAGGGCAGCGGGCGAAGTCCCTCAGCACCGTCTATGCCGCCTGGATGATCGCAAGCGGGTGCGGCACCGTATTTGCCACTGTTCTCGGTCGTTCCTCTCTCGCCGTGGCATTACCCCTATTAACGGCAGTGATCCTCGCAAGTGGAGCCTATGCCCTTGTCATCAAAATGGAGGGAATGGGCGCGGTCTCTTTTCATTTCTCCCGAATTATGCAAAACTGGGGACAAGACTGGAGAACACTTTTTGTTCATCTTCAGGCGTCCAAGTGGTTATTCCCCGGCATGTACGTGCAAACACTGGCGATCGGGCTACTCATACCGGTTTTTTCTCCCTACGCCAAAATTGTCCTGCACGATCGCCCGATAGAAGTGACCATTGCCATGCTCCTTGTGGGCGGTGCGGCGGTAAGCACCCTGCCGCTATTTGGTCGGCTCGTCGATCGCTTGGGTTCGCGACCATTTCTCATTAGCGGGTACCTTGGCGCAGGCATATCGGTCGCTTTTTTTACGCTGCAGACGAGGTTCTGGGAAGCGATGATGGCGCTCCTATTTGCGGGTGTCTTTTATGCGATGATTCTGCCTGCCTGGAATAGTGTGCTGGATCAGGCGGTGAGCGAAGAGTGGCGGGCGGCGATGTGGGGATTTTTCATGATGGTGGAGGGACTCGGGACAGCAACAGGACCACTTCTCAGCGGTGAACTCTGGGTCGTAGGTGGTCCGCATGCGCCATTTTGGGGAACGGCGATCATCGTCACCTTGATGGCGGTCCTATATGCGCTGTTGCGCCATCCCGCACTTGTGCGCCGCTAGTTTTGGGAAGGATGAGACACCTTTGCTTACGCTGGCGATTATTTTGGTCATTATTCTAATTATTTTATGGGCGGTTTATGGGCCGATTACAGAAGGAATTCTGGATCTTTTTCGCATCCGTTCGGTCTATCACGGTAACGAGACTACGCGAAACATCACGCTCACGTTTGACGATGGGCCTGATCCCCGCTATACGCCGCAACTCTTAGCACTCTTAAAAAAGTACGAGGCGAAGGCGGTTTTTTTTGTCATCGGCGAAAAAGCGAAGGCACACCCGGACCTGATCCGGCAGATTCTCGACGAGGGCCATCGCATTGGCAACCACACGTATCACCACGTCAATTCCTGGTTTGTTCCCCCTTGGCGGTTAAAAAAAGAAATCATGGCCACGAATCAAGTGATAGAAGCGATTACGGGGGAACCGGTGCGGTATTTCCGCTCGCCCTGGGGAAGATTGACCATGTGGACGCATCACTTTACGAAGCAACTTGGCATGGTCACGGTGCTCTATTCACACGTCGCGAAAGACTGGCGGCGCAACCAAAGGCCGGAAGATCTCTATGCGCGGGTGGCAGGCAGCATTGGCGGCGGTGCCATTGTGCTTTTGCATGATGGGGGCGGCGCGGAAGGGGCACCGGACAACACGCTGAAGGCGATGGAAACCTTGCTCCCGCATTTGAAGAAAATTGGCCTCTCGTGTCACTTTGACGCGATCGATCAGGGTGTCAAGCAGCTGCAAGAGCCAAAGTTTCAGTATACGCGCGCGAGTCAGCGAATCATTATTCCGCTTTGGCTGATCTGGGAGCGGTATTTTGATCACAAGTACCATGTGTATCCAATGAGTCGTTTGTTTCGCTTAAGCGTTGTACCGTGGCGTTTTGGCCATCGGGAGGTGCGCTACGCGCCTACTTCAGCTTCGGCTAATGCAGCAACTTCATCGGCGGCGCAAGGCGCGGTGGAAGCGGCAGCCACGCAACCCTCTATACCAGCGCAGGAACCTGACTCGGGCGAGGTGGCCTCGCAGCAACCACTCTCTTTGCGGATTGAGAGCGGTTCACCGATGGTGGAAATACATACGCAAAATATCACACTGCAGGAGTTCGTCCACATCGAGTCTCCGGAGCGGATGGCGGTGTATTCCTTAAAGGTGTTTCGTGACAGCATGCACGATGTGGCACACGCGTTGATTTTTGATGAGCGATTTCAGGAGGCAAAAGGCGTATTCGGCATGACGCTTTTGCATCGGGGCGTGGACCGGCTGGGATTTCATTTAGAAGAAGTGGAGCCGACTCCAATGAACCGGTGGGTGACGAAGCTGCTTGTCTTTATCATGGTGATGTACCACCCGCAGGGTCGCAAGCGGCTCGATAAGGGGCGTCAAGAGATGCGACCGAAACTCGTATGGATGACTAGGGAGGAACTGATCGGCAGGTATTATAAGGGGGAAGTGCCACTGAGAAGGGACTTGCCACAAAAGGATCCCGAGTGAGAGTTTATTTGAACGAGCGAATTGCTGTATTCCATCGTCCTCATCCAGAAAAGGAAATGGACAAAGCAGCAGTGAAATCACTTAGAAATTATTTGTTGGAGGCAGGTATAGAGCCATGATCGAATATAACGGCTATTTGGCAGAAATTGAACTGGATGATAAGGCCGAGGTGTTTCATGGAAGAGTAATTAATACAAGAGATGTCATTACTTTTGAAGGTACATCTATAGAAGAATTGAGACAGGCGTTCAAGGATTCTGTAGACGACTATTTTGAATTTTGCAAAGAACTGGGTCAGGAACCTGAAAAACCTTACTCAGGGAAATTTTTAGTCCGATTGGACCCTAAAGAGCATCGGCAAGTCGCTTTAGCCGCTAAAATTTCCGGTAAGAGTCTGAATTCATGGGTAGTTGAAAAGTTACTTCACGCTGCCAGCAAAGAATTAGGCAAATTCGATGAGTTAGCAGCAACAAGAGCAGATAACGAATCTTCATTCGACAACTCTCTCTTGCCTGTAACTGCATTAACTACTAACGATACAAGAAAGGTATCACTGGAGGAAGATAGAAAATCTCATAGCAGTTTATCTAGAAAAACGGGGTCTTTTATTGGACATCTGGTAGGAGCTACGGCGGCCACTAATAAATCATCAGTTCAATCACAAAAACCGCAAACCTCTAATCAGAAAAAAAAGAAATAATTCACACATCACCTACAATTCTCGCTTTAAATCAACGAACACCTCAGAAACTGGACGAGAATAGTCCTCTTTTGCTTCATCCAAACCATTCTGCATTATCGCATTGAACGTGTCAGCATCCATTTCATTCCGTGCCGTTGGGTCAGCGGGAAGCGACAGGGTAAAAGGAATGCTTTTGGTCATCACAATTTGCTTATAAAGCATATTGATAACAACGGAAGCCGGAATTCCCAGTTTTGACATGATCTCTTCTGCTTTTTCCTTTAATTCTGGCTCGACACGAGCGAGAACAAAGGAAAATTCGAGAGCTCGTGCACCTTATACTCATGCAGCGCTTCTTCTGACAACGCATCAAATGGGTTTTCGCCTTTCAGAATGTATAACCCATGCTTATCTTGGCGAAGATACACAATATCGTCTGGTTCCCAATGCAATTCCTTCCGCACTTCAAGCGGCAAAGAGAGTCTGCCACAGTCATCTAACCGTAGCGGCGTTTCGCGCTTTTTTCGCTTCGCTGTAGCCATTGCCCCCCCGTAATGGGTAATACCCTCACATCAATCTCTAACTCCGGAAACACAGTGGCACAAAGCTTATCCCCCGCCTTGTACTCACTTTCCATCAAGCGAAATCCCATCCCATCATGCAAGTACACATTGATCGTCTGTTCCTCCGGATCGACAATCCAGTATTTCTTCAAAATCACAATTCTTCCTTTTTCACCCTCAATAAAAAGCAGCCTTATCCCCTACATCCATACTCAGCCATTCCCTAATGCCTTTAGGAATCCTGAATTTGAAGTGCTGATCACCTGATGAGTGTTTCAATTCGAGCAAGAACATCATCTAAAAAATCGTAATATTCATTTTCAAAAGAGTGGACCAATTGCACTTGTCGTACTTTCCAGTCAACACTTTTCAATTGATCAGCCAGCACTACTCCGCTAATCGATACGTCCGTAGGCAAAGGAACTTCAAATGGGTAAATCTTAACCTTGCTGGTGATAGGGCACACAAGAGCCAACCCACTTTTTTGATTGTAATCCCTAGGCGAAACCACAAGTGCCGGCCTTCGCCCAGATTGTTCATGTCCAACTTGAGGATTAAAGTTAAGTGTTACAAAATCCCCTCGTCCTGGAATATAAGTCACCAAATTTCATCCCCTACCGGATCGCCCCAATCCATCTCACCGTGATGTTTCTCGGGGTCTTGTGGCATTTTGGCAAGTAGTTCTTTGAGTGAATACTTCTTGGGTCGCTGGAGACGTCGAATGATGATTTCCTGAGTTTCTGGCGATAAAATAATTTCTACAGAAGTTCCATCATGAATGTTGGTACCATCTGCAAACGCTTTAGGAATACGTATTCCTACACTATTCCCCCATTTTTTTGCCTTCGTTTGCACGTCACCCATCCCCTTGTTTGGATCTTAACTTTTGAGTTCTTTTAGGTTAATGGTGTAAATTCATCAAGATTTTTTGTATATACATAGTATATACTTTTTTAATTCAAATACAATCCCACCTCCCCAAATTGAACGGTGACAACAGACAATATCGGGGTATAGTTGTAATATTTCGAATTCTATTCGAACAACATCAAACTAAAAAAATCGTATGCATACGCTCTATCGATACTCGCGGTGAAATTTACAAGTATTCACCAAAAAACTTCCCTCACATCAATCTCCAACTCCGGAAACACAGTGGCGCAAAGCGTATCCCCTGCCTTGTACTCACTTTCCATCAAGTGAAATCCCATCCCATCATGCAAGTACACATTAATCGTCTGCTCCTCTGGATCGACAATCCAGTATTCCTTCACTCCCGCTTTTTGGTATAGGTTCAATTTTCGAATCAAATCGTGTTTGGCCGTAGAGGGTGATAGTATTTCTACAACGAGTGTCGGCACACCGATAATCCGCTTTTCACGACCGTATTCTCCGCACATCACGAATAAATCTGGTTGCACCACTTTTTTTGTGTCCTCGCTCGCTTCAAACGTTAAATCAAGCGGAGCAATATACGGTGTGCATGGCCTATTTTGAAAAAAAGCATGAAATGCCGATGCCAGCGCCAACAATATTTGCTGATGAGAGGGAAGTGGACTTGTCATCAAATAAGGTATCCCATCAATTAGTTCCCAACGTTCCGGCCCTTCCCATGTTAGATAATCTTGATAGGTGTAAGTATTAATCCCATCCCTATTCGGCTTTGACAAGCCTATCCCCCCTCGTGATGATTTCATTATACCTGAATCCTCTCCCCATAGATAAATCTAGGGGGTTCTATGAGTGATAAGTCTGCCTCTTCCAAGCTCTCGCGATGAGTTGCCTCTTCGCTACAACATCCTGGCTCTTGGCTTTCCCTCTTTCCACAACGGACCGTGGCACTCACTTTCTCAGATGACTCGCTCTGACTCCGGCAGTTTCCCGAAGGACGATGGTACGTTGTACCCTCGACTTGCAAGTTGGTTGTGCGCCTGTTCCCAAGCCATCTGTAAGAGCGATTCCGCACTTTGCCAATACTCGTAAGCATCAGCTACTTGGAGGCGATCTTCTTCTACAAACCTTGCTAGATACGCGCTGAATAAGTCTCGTTGTGCGATCACTCCACACTCGCAAGTATGGACGCGTTCTGACAAGGATTTCTTCTCTTTTCTTCCGCAGATGCACGTTTGCGATAAGGCCGTTGTCCTCGTGTTAAACTCGATCATGTACCCGCCAGCACTTTCAGCCTTGCGGCGTAACGTAGAGAGAAACAGTTTTGGAGCTCGTATCCCTATCGACTTCCCGTACCTCTTTTGAAATGCTTTGTAGCTCAATTTTTCGGTGTAGATGTACTTCCCTTTCGCTAAAATCTCATTGGCAAGTTGACCGTGGAGCGTCTTCCGGTGTGCCGCTTCCTTGCGGTACAAGTCACGGAGTTTTGCTTCGGTTGCGATTTGTCGGTGACTTTTCTTCCATGGATGTTTGCCTTTGATGGCGCGACCTAATTCATCGTAGCAATCCGGATTATTCGCCCTCCGCTCACGATCTTGTTTACGTTGCAGTCTGCGAATTCGCTTGTGATCTCTCACCACGTCTTCTGCAAACAATCGCAACGAAGCCTGGGTGTTGCCCACTTCTGCAATCGTCGAAGGCCCCGTATCTAACCCAATTTTTTCATCACCAATGACGCGACCGGGTTTTTGGTAAGGAACCCCTTCACAAACCAACTGTGCGTAAAATCGGTCTTTACCTCGGACGTTCCGCTTCACCAAGCGCACATACTTCACTTTCGACGAAAGGCCATGTGCCATCACCGGATCGTTCTCTATGCCTTTGACCATCGGAAGAATCATTTTTCCCCACGCCAGATGATTACCTTTCCAGCGCAAGTTGGCTTCATTCGTCTTTCCTTCTAAACTCCGTAACCCACGGCTTTTCGTCTTAAACCGTACCTTCTTAGCTTGACCGAACGACACCTTTTCCAGCGCCTGATATACTCGCTTGACGATCTTTTGCGCCAGGTGCGCTCCCACATGATCGCCAATCCACGATTTGCGAATTTGTGTCGCATACTGCGATAATTGGTACTCCGTAAAGCCATGATCCAGTCTT
>JAJZAS010000074.1 GCA_021799325.1 Bacillota bacterium
TACGGGAAGTGGGCACACCAGATTCACTTAACAACATAGAGGTATCCATTGGCACGTTGGTATAGAGGCCTAGAAACGCAAAAATATCCTCCATAGTCCCCTGAACATCATTGATGAAATCATCATAAAGGATAATTTTTAATTGATCCTTACTGAATTGATCTGTATAGCGTTTTACTTGCTCATAGTATAGTCCCAGTTCTCTATACAGCCACATTGGCTCATAATCTTCTTGTTTGCGCTGCGGTTCTGCCTTTAACGCTTCTGCAAAAGTTAGCGTCTCCCTATTCTCTCGCAGAAGGTAGGTATAGGATGAAAAGGCTCTCTCCACTGGATTCCTAAGCATGATGATAATCTTCATGGTATGTCTGGCCTGATAGATTCTCGCTGCAGTGCCAGGATAATATAAATAAAACCCCGAAGACTCTCCAATAGCGCGTTCCTGCTTGACTTCATCAAACAGCATTTCATATCGATCCCAGGTGCGGATAACTTCTGTATTCATTCCTTCGTCTCCAGGTCCTTTAAAAAGAAAAGGGAAATCTGGGGTGGCAAAAAAATGCGATTCTCCACGGGGTGGCAAATAGATATCCGGATGCTGGATTAAAAATCGGCTCAGGTAACTGGTACCCGCTCTAGCCGAACCAACCACAATAAAATTGGGAATCAAACCAGTAAAGCCTCCTGCAAATGGGATTGCACGTGCTTATTAAACCATGATACCCATGCTTGCGCAACAGCCATATAGTAACTTGCCATTGGCAGGATCGCTTATAAAAAACAATCAGGTGGCAGTGGAAGTGGTATTGTGAACTGTTGAGAGAAACATTTGAATGATGCTGTCGTATTGAGGCGCGGAATTCTCATTATTAATCAAGATCTCACGCAACCCATTGGTTAGTGGGGCAAGAATGATCGTATAGGTAGAATTACCTGAGAGGTGGAATTGCAATTCCTGTCCTAGGCTGGTGGGGTTATCAATGACAAGGTTGTTTTTACCATAAGATTGAATTAATCTTGACGATTCCTTGTCAACGGTAATGTTTGGAGTATGATTGATTTCCACGCCAAGTAACAATTCATATGTTGTCTTTGTCGAATTGAGCAAGGCCCCTCCCGCGATTTGAATATTGGGAGAGCCATCGTTGGCTTCCACAAAATTATCAGGGTAGGCGAATGATACCTGATTATTGATAGTGTGCATGCTCCATCCGGCTGGAATTGAGTTTGCCGTAGCATCGTGCGCAATCATGTATGCACCTGCTAAGGCAGCCACCAGGAAAATGGAAAAAAACGAAGTTGAAGGTTTGCGGTAACTCATACCCAGTTCCCCCTCACTGGTTCCTTTCAATATATTAGACGCAACATAACCAATAAAAGTTTCGCCTTCTCTTCTTTATCTTAAACCCATATCGCGAATAGGAAAATGGAATTTGTTGCAAACTTTTCGGGAAGGGGTGACGTGTTCAATGCCAAATACCATGGAGTTAACCTTTCCAGAAATAGCTTCAAAGCTTGACCAAAACGATGAATACCTGAAAAAGCTTTTGGGAGTCGGCGTGAGCTGGGATATGTTAGCAAAGCCGTTTGTTTTCTCAGGCCAGCGGATGACTGCCTACACAGCTAACGGTTTTTTTCTGACCATGAACATGGTGCTTATTTTAGATAATTTGGAGAAAACACTAAGGCAATATTTTCAGGATCGGGGAAACGAACCATTTCAAATTCAAGAACTCATTGAATATTTGACAGTAACCGTGGGTTTTGTGCAAGTGCAGGCAGTGGATAAAATGCAAGACGCAGTGAGATATATTTTATCTGGTCCCATGGTCCTCTTTATCGATGGAAGCAATGTGGCGGTGTTGATCGATACCCGTATTTATCCTATGAGGAGCATTAGCCAGCCGGAAGTGGAGCGAGTGGTGCGCGGCCCCAGAGATGGCTTTATTGAAGTTATGCTGATGAACGTGGCATTGATACGCCGACGACTGAGAGATCCAAGATTGCGTGTAGAATTGTTCCAGATTGGAACCCGCGCACAAACAGACGTCAGTCTCATGTATTTGGAGGATGTCACCAACAAAGACTTGGTCAGGGATATCCGCGAAAAAATCAAATCATTTCCCCTGGATATTGCCGCCATGGGGGCACAATCGATGACTGAATGGATCGGTCAGGTGAAGTGGAATCCTTATCCCATCTTTCGGTTGACTGAAAGGCCAGATGTGGCAACGGCTGGATTGATGGAAGGACAGGTGGTAATCGTCGTCGATACGACCCCCGAAGTAATGATTGGGCCTACGACGATTTTTCATCATATTCATCACCCTGACGATTATCACAACTATCCGTCTGTCGGATTATACATGCGTATCGCTTCCTTTCTGGGGTTCCTATTTTCTGTGTTTGGCCCCTCTTTATTTATTGTGCTCGCGGCAGAGCATGATCACTTGCCAAAAAGTTTGATGTTTTTGGGAACGCCCAAACCGTTGCCACTTTCACTCGGTCTTCAGTTTTTCATTACACAAGTGGTAATTGATTTGTTCGAACGGGCGGTAATCAATACGCCTTCGACGCTCGCTACTGCGATCAGTATTTTTGCGGCCATCATCTTCAGTCAGTTTGCAGTGATGATGAATCTTTTGTCTCCTGAGGCATTGTTTTTTGTGGGGACAGCTGCTGTGGCACAATATGCTACCTCTTCGAGAGAACTCGGTTCTGCGAATCGCGTTTCTCGTCTCTGGATGATCGTTATGGCATGGGGGCTTGGTGGTAAAGGGTTGGTCATTGCCGCAATCGTTTGGCTGTTTGTGATCTGGCGTACCCGTGCTATGGCAGTTCCTTATCTTTGGCCGGTCGTGCCTTTTAGCTGGAGAGGGTTAAAGGGGCTTTTTTCGAGAAATCCGTTATACCAATTAGGGAATATTGCCAATCCACTGCGCCCGCAAAGACAATCTTCAAAAAAATAAACATGCGGGCTGTTCTCCTCTTTAAGAGCGGCCCGCATATTTTCTTTACACTTCCCTGTCCCTGCGAAAATCGGTGAAAAGTAAACTGATGGTATAAATCCCCGCCAACCCCACCAGCGTATACACCACGCGGCTCAGGATAGCTGTAGGGCCACCAAATATGGATGCGACGAGATCAAACTTGAATAATCCCACCAACAGCCAGTTTAGTGCTCCAATAATGACTAATACGAGCGCCAATCTGTTCATGTACATCCCCCCTGATACTTACATAGTATCTCCTGTCCATTGAATTTATCCCTCATGGAAAATGACAACACAGGTTGGGTAAAATAGTCGACAAATTGCCAAACATCTCATCCTGTCTTCAGCCATCTTGACTTTTGGTGTGATGAATTTAAGTGGTATCCTATGTATAAAGGGATGCATGTGACTATTTAACTAAATGGGGGATTACCATGAAGGATTTCAAGCAAAGTGTACTTGAACTCATCATTGACACTTCAACCAATTTGCCGCCTGATGTGAGAAGGGCATTGATTCAGTCCCAAGTCAGGGAAGAGGTTGGTTCCCGTGCGGCAATTGCATTACGTACTATTTTTGATAACGTTTCCATGTCTGAGGAACTCGAGGGACCAATTTGTCAGGATACAGGACTGCCCACCTTTATCATTCATACGCCTATAGGCGCTAACCAATTGGTGATGGAAAAAGAGATCAAAGAAGCGGTTGCGGAAGCCACAAAATTAGGTAAGCTTCGCACGAACTCTGTGGATTCTCTGACAGGTGCCAATACGGGGGACAACCTGGGACCGGGTACGCCAGTGATACACTTTCACCAATGGGAAAAAGACGATGTGGAAGTGAAGCTCATTCTAAAGGGCGGCGGGTGTGAGAATAAAAACATTCAATACAGCCTGCCAATGGAAATTGACGGACTTGGCAAAGCGGGTAGGGACCTGGACGGCATCCGTAAGTGCATTCTTCATGCTGTGTATCAGGCCCAAGGCCAAGGGTGCAGCGCTGGTTTTATCGGTGTTGCTATCGGGGGAGATCGCACGACAGGTTATGAACATGCGAAAGCGCAACTATTTCGTAAGATGGATGATGTCAATCCAATTCCTGAATTGGCGGAACTTGAGAACTACGTCATGGATACCGCTAACGAACTTGGAATTGGCACCATGGGTTTTGGCGGAAATGTGACGCTACTTGGATGCAAAATCGGCGTGTTGAACAGACTTCCCGCCAGCTTTTTTGTTTCTGTGGCCTATAACTGCTGGGCGTTCAGGCGCCAGGGAGTTCTGCTTGATGGTCAGACCGGAGCCAGAAAAGCATGGTTATACAAGGATGAAGAGGTGAAGATGCCGACTTCTGCTTCTTCTTCTTTTGGCGAATCAGCCGTGGTACTGAAAGCACCGATTTCAGAAGAGCAGATTCGCAAATTGAAAGTGGGCGATGTGGTGATCATCGAAGGCGAGATGCACACCGGTCGTGATGCGCTCCACAAATACTTGATGGAACATGATGCGCCTGTCGATTTGAACGGCGGAGTCATTTATCATTGTGGGCCCGTTATGCTAAAGGATGAAGAAGGGTGGCACGTCAAAGCGGCAGGACCGACGACGAGTTCTAGGGAAGAGCCATATCAGGCAGATATCATCAAAAAATTTGGACTGCGTGCCATCATCGGCAAAGGTGGTATGGGGCCAAAAACCCTTGCCGGACTTAAGGAGCAAGGGGCTGTCTACCTCAATGCTATTGGCGGAGCGGCGCAATTTTATGCGAAGTCTATGAAAAAAGTGACAGGCGTCGACTTCCTTGAACAGTTTGGCATCCCTGAAGCCATGTGGCATCTCGAGGTCGAGGGATTCCCGGCTATTGTGACCATGGATTCCCACGGTAATAGTTTGCATGCGGAAGTGGATGAATTGTCGAAGAAGAAGCTCGAGGAATTCGCAGAACCGGTATTTAAGTAAGCAATGCTATAAAAATGGCCATAACGGGGAGAGCACTAGCTCTCCCATTTTTTGTGCAAAAGGTCGGTGCTTCCATTCCTCAAATTGCAGTTCCTTGCAATAAATTAAGTCATGTTGAAAAACAGCTTCTACGCAAGCTGCCATTTGGTCATCCAATATTTCCATGTTGATTTCGTAATTGCCCAACAAACTGAGACGGTCCAGATTGGCCGTTCCAATGGTTGTCCATAGTCCGTCGATAGTAGCGGTTTTGGCATGGATCATGCCCCCTTGATACAAAAAAACCCGAATACCTTCCTTCAAGCACTCAGTAAAATAAGTGCGTGCCAGCCAATCAGCGAGCAGGTGATTAGATCGTTCCGGTATTAACAATTGGACATTGACGCCGCGGTGTGCGGCGCGAATGAGTGACCTGAGCACATAACGATCGGGAACGAAGTAGGGGGTTGTCAGATATACGTGTTTTTTTGCTAAATCAATCGCATCAATATACAGTGAACGGATAGGGAAAGTCAGTTGTACCGGATTATTTTCATAAAGGCGAATATTGGGAATAATCGATGCCGCGGCGGGTTCGAGAGGAAAACTTTTTTTTCTCGCGTGATCATTCCAAAAATCGGTGAATGAAGCATATAGGTTTTGGGCACTTGGCACCTCGACCCGAAGGTGGGTATCCCTCCATTTTTTTCCATATAAATCCCCAATGTTGTAGCCGCCTGTATAGCCGATTTTACGGTCGATCACCAGTAATTTGCGGTGGTCACGCGCTAATCGCCGCGGGTCTAAAAAGTCAAGGAACCTTGTCCATGAACGGTAAATAAGCACATGCACATCGCTGGGAAATTGCTTGAATGCACTTGAAACGACAAGGTTGGCAAAGCCGTCGAAAATGACATACACAGGAACTCCAGATCTGGCTTTTCTGATCAAAGTCTCCTTGAATTCATTGCCGATCGTATCGCCCTTCCATATGAAGGATTCGAGGCAAACCGACTCTGTGGCTGCTTCGATATCCTTCAACATGGTGTGGTAGAGTTCCATGCCGTAAGTATAAATTTGAAGTTCATTACCATTAATAGAAACAGATGGTTGGTTTGTTTCCCCAAAAGACAAGTGTGCTCTTCTTCTGCGGAATCTAGTGATAAATGCTGAACTGATGATCACGACCAATTGAGAAAAAATAACTAATAGGATAATCAAAATGATAATTCTTTCGAGGAGCACATAAATAGGCAAGCCGACTCACTCCCCATTGCTAAACTAAACCTATTAATCCTAGCTGATCAGTTATTAATTGTCAAAAGCAATTGCTTAGAGTGAGTTATTCCATAGTAAATTCGGCCAAGTTTTTTGAGTGGTTGGGTCCTCTCTTGTCTGTGGAGTTGGAGGACCGGAATATGGAAATCAACATGACCAAAATACTGAGAATGGAAAGCCCGATAATGGTCGTATGAAAAGAGTCTACCAGCGCATGAACAGGTGCAGTGTTCATCGTAAACCCAAGTACAATTGTAACACCTTGGAAAATGGCGAATGCGAGTGCGATACCAACGCTTTGTCCAAGCGAACGGGCCATATTTAGCATGCCGGATGATACACCGAGCGATTCAGGAGGAGTGCTTCCCATGACGGAACTGTTGTTAGGCGGAGTAAAGACACCCATTCCCACGCCGATAATAAATAATAACAGAATCATGATCACGATGGACGAAGTTGGTGATAGGAAAATTAATCCGGTAGTGCCGACGAACATCAGAATGGCTCCCATGACAGTAGGGATTTTTTCACCCAAACGGTCAGCGATGCGCCCTGCGATCGGAGCAAGTATCATCATGCCTAGTGGCAATGGAGAGGTCAATAACCCGGAATGGGCAGACGGAAACTTCAATACTTCCTCCAGATAATATGGAATGATGAAAAGTACGCCGTACATGACTGCATAAGTAATAGCACCGGAGAGATTACCCCAAGTCAAGTTTTTGATCTTAAATAAAGCAAAATCGATGATGGGGGCTTTATGTCTTTTTTCCTGAAGGTAAAATCCCAATAGCATGATGATACCAAGGATGATGGAAATGATGATGACTGGTGACGACCATCCGCGTTCATTGCCTTGGTTGATGCCATAAAGCAAGAATACCAAACTGACGGCAATCAAAAATGCACCGATAAAATCAAAGGGACGCCTGACCTCGGCTTTTTTCAGATTGTCGCGTGGGAGAATCAGGGCTGCAAGCGTGGTGCCAATGATGCCTACGGGAACGTTAACATAAAAAATCGAT
>JAJZAS010000075.1 GCA_021799325.1 Bacillota bacterium
TCCAACGCTTGACCTTGGCTAACATCTCCTCCACATTGCCTGGAGCGAGTGCAAACGTGGCAGATAGCACTACATCTCCTGAGTCACGCAGCGCACTGGATCGATAGTGAAAGTCAAGCTCACCTACAGAATGAGGCTTCACCTCTCCACCTGGCGTTAGCACCTGGACCCACTTCAGTACATCCTTCATTTCGCTGCCATGGGCCCCTGCGTTCATCACGACCGCTCCGCCAACAGTACCGGGAATGCCCGTGGCAAATTCCAAACCGGACAGACCATTTTTCATTGCCACATGCGCCGTTGAAACGATCGTCCGCCCGGACTTCACCGTCATTTCATTGCCATCGATGGCGTATCCTGAGAAGGATTCGCTGAGTTTGATCACCAGTCCGCGGATTCCCCCGTCCCGAACGAGCAGATTACTTCCTCTACCTAGCACAAAATATGGAATTTGGTGGCTAATAGCTAGGCGCAACAATTCCTCAATCTGGCTGACGTTCTCCGGAATCGCAAGAATGTCTGCAGGACCGCCAATGCGCCAGGTGGTGTGTTTGGCCATTGGCTCATGGTAAAGGACCACAGTGGCAACATTGGCAAATATCGATGGATCTGGATACATGCCGGGATAAACTCCTCTCAGGCACATGTGATTTTTTCACATCATATGTAATTTCACGCGCATGGTGACAACGGCCTATTCACCTGATGGCAGATTCCTGTCATTCCCTGTCAAACGAATCAATTCGGTCGTGATCCGTTCAAGCGCATCCGGTCTGCCCAACTTTTTGCTGGCCTTTTTCATCGCATCTAACCGAAACGGATTTTGTAATAGCGTGGTCACCTCATTTTGCAACCGTTCTGCGCTCAGTTCCACTTCCGGTAACAAAATAGCGGCCCCTTCGTCCACCAGAGCCTGCGCGTTGTTATCCTGATGGCGGTGCGTCACGTATGGAGATGGGATCAGGATGGCCGGAACGCCAAGGGCTGTCAATTCAGCCAAAATCGTGGCACCGGCGCGGCTGATGAGAAGTGTGGACAGGGAGATCAGGGCAGGCATTTCATGATAATAAGGAAGCACATGCAGATGATCATGCGCGATCCCGTCTTTTTTTAGTGAGGATTGGATTTCCTCATAATGCACTTCCCCAGTAATCCAAACCACCTGCATCTCGCCTAAATCGGTCTCAAAAAGCCATTTTTGAACCGCTTGGTTGATCGGTTTAGCGCCTCTGCTCCCACTTACGATCGTCACGATGGGGAGATGGTTTAGACCAAGTTCCTTGCGAACCGCATCCCGGCTAGTCTGGACGGCGTTTACCGCTTCTGTGGCACGGGGATTCCCTGTTACCGCAAGACGCCTGGCACGCGGAAAAGACGAAGCTCCTGCCGCCATCGCAAGCAAGACCACATCGGTGATGCGACTGACCATCCGATTCGCAAGTCCAGCTTTCGCGTCCATTTCCATGATTGCCGTTGGGATGCCAAGACTATACGCAGCGAGTACCACAGGTGCCACTACATATCCTCCGGTTCCCACCACCACGTCAGGTCGAAATGACTTTAGTTCTTTTCTTGCGGCAAGCGTTGCCGTCATGGCCAGCCATGCTGTTTTCAACGCCCTTACAGATACTTTTCGCTTTAACCCCTCAACCTGAATAAAACGGCACTCAATTCCGGTCCTCGGAACCAAATCCTTTTCAAGTCCGTTCTCAGTTCCGATATACAGGACCTGTGCATCCAGTTTTGCCTTAGCAAAACGGGCAATCGCGAGCGCTGGGTAAATATGCCCACCAGTTCCGCCACCTGAAACAATGATTCGCATCGTAAAGTGGTTCTCCTTTGTATGAAAATCCTCGCGCTCAACCAGCTCTTGCCTGTCGCGAGATATTCATGATAATGCCTACAGCACTCAACATCAGGGTCAGTGATGAACCACCATAACTCAAAAACGGGAGCGTAATTCCAGTGACAGGCAATAGTCCTGTCACCACGCCTACATTAATCATCACTTGTACCGCGATGATGCTGACGAGCCCTGCAGCAAGGTAACTGCCGAACCTGTCTGGCGCTCTCCATGCGGTGCGCATTCCGCGAAAAATCAATAGCGCAAAGAGAAGTAGCGTCGCCACCGCCCCGATAAAGCCCAATTCTTCCGCTAATATGGCAAATATAAAATCAGTTTGTGGCTCTGGTAAGTATAAATGCTTTTGTGTGCTACCTCCGATTCCGGAGCCTAGCAGTGCACCTTGACCTAGCGCCACCATCGACATGATAATGTGGTAACCGATCGTATCCGGATATTTCCAGGGATCCAAAAACGACAACACTCGCGCCAATCGATAGGGTGCTGCGGCGATCAGTCCTGCAAACGCGATCGCACCAGCGCCAACAAGCGACCACAAATATTTCATGGGGGCGCCTGCAATAAAAATCAGTATCATCGTTGCGCCTGCAATGACTGCGCTTTGCCCCAAATCAGGCTCCAACATTATCAGCAGCACCGCAGCGCTCATCACCAGAAGCGGCGGCATTAACCCTTTACTAAAGAATAGCATGCGATCCGGTCGTTGACTAAACCAACTGCTAAAAAAAATTAGTAGCCCAAATTTTGCAAATTCAGAAGGTTGAATGCCAAAAGTCCCGATGCCAAGCCACGCCCGCGAACCACCTCTCACTTGGCCGACATGGGGAACCAGTACCAATCCCAAAAACAAAAAACAAACGATCACAATCACGCGACTGTATTTCTGAAAAAAGTGGTAATCCAGGCGACTCATAAGCCACATCGACAAAAGCCCCAACGCGGCAAACAGTACCTGCCTCTTGAAATAATAAAAGGCATCGTGGAAACGCTCTAGGGATAACACAGTACTCGCACTGTGCACCATCAGCACTCCAATGACAAGCAAACACAGAGTTGCTAGCGGAATCAGCAAATCCGCGGCTTTCTGGCTACGCATGGCCGCACCCTCCTACACCTCGTCCATGCTAAAGCTTATGCACCGCCTCTTTGAAAATTCGTCCCCTCACCTCAAAAGAAGGAAACATATCCCAACTCGCGGCAGCAGGTGATAACAAGATTACATCGTTGCTTGTCGAAAATGCCACCGCTTCTGTCACCGCTTCTTCAATGGATGAAACTGATCTGATTAAAGAAATGCCGGCGCGAAGCGCAGTCGCTTTCATCCGTTCCGCCGATTCCCCGAGCACCACCACCGCCTTCGCATGCTGACGCAACGGCTCCTCCAACACGCTTAAGTCATCGCCCCGTTCCAGACCCCCCAAAATGACGATGACCGGTTCTGAAAACGAGTTGATGGCGCGAATCGCGGCCTGGGGATTCGTGGCTTTGGAGTCGTTATAAAATTTTACCTGTTGGACACTTCGCACAAATTCCATCCGATGTTCCACGCCCTGAAAAGTCCGCCATACCTCTACCACAGCAGTTAAGGGTACCCCTGCCGCAAGTGCCGCTGTGCCTGCAGCGAGCGCGTTTTCTAAATTGAATTCACCCTTAAGTGCCACTTCATCTGCGTGACAAACTTCTATAGACGTGGCACTCGCATGCGATCGATAATAGATGGTGTGTTGGTCACGATATAATCCTTGTTCCACTGGTGTTTGTATACTGAACGTATAGACCTCAATCCCTTTTTCCCTCAGCATCGGGATGAGCGCAAGCAGATTGTCTTTATCCGCGTTAAGAACGGCCACATCACCTTGTCCTTGATTGGCAAACAGGCGTAGTTTAGCCTTCCTATACGCGTCAAATGATCCGTGATAATCAAGGTGGGTGGGATAGATATTCAAAAGCACCGCGATCTTGGGACGAAAGTGTACTGTCCCTTGAAGCTGAAAACTTGAGACTTCCGTGACAAGCCAAGTCTCGTTCGACAAGTCCCTGACCACTCCGGACATGGCCTTTCCGATATTCCCTGACACTACTGATGGGAGGTCGCTTTTTGAAAACATTTCGCCTATCAGCGTCGTCGTAGTGGTTTTGCCGTTTGAACCGGTGATGGCAATGATGGGGGACTTGGTGTAACTCCCTGCTACCTCAATTTCTGTCACCATGGGAATTCCCCTATTTGCGGCCTCAACCAAGATCGGAACATCGTAGCGGATACCGGGATTTTTGACCACGAGGTCCACATGATCCAACAAGGAAAAAGGGTGTTCGCCAAGTGTCACGTGAGCCCCTTTTGCTTTAAGTGTGTCAGCGTATTCTAGTTCTTCAGCCCTTTGCATCAGGTCGCACTTTGACACTTATGCCCCAAGGTCCATCAGTAAATTGGCCACGGCAAAACCGCTTCGCGCGAGCCCTAATACCAGCACGTTTTTTCCATGAAAATCTGTCAAACCCTGTACCTCCCGAACGGATGACTACTATCTGATGAAAAGAAATAACGTTGCCAACCCCAAAAGCAATCCAGCTCCCCAAAATGTCAGCACCACTCGCCATTCTGACCAACCCACGAGTTCAAAGTGGTGATGCAAGGGGCTCATTTTGAACACGCGTTTTCCTGTAGTTTGAAAGGATATCACCTGAATAATGACGGATAGCGTCTCCACCACGAAAACGCCGCCCACGATAATCAACCATAATTCCGCGTGTGTGAGCACCGCTACGGCTGCTAGACTGCCGCCAAGCGCAAGTGATCCGGTATCTCCCATGAAGACTTTAGCGGGATGGCGATTATACACAAAAAATCCGACTAATGCCCCCACCATTGCCATACTGAACACGGATACGTTCCACTGACTTTCCCACCAGGCAATGGCCGCGTACACTGCAAAGGCAATCGCCGTGGTCCCGGTCGCGAGGCCATCAAGTCCGTCAGTCAGGTTGACCGCATTGGCGGAGCCCACCATAAATACAACCAAAAAGAGAAGATACCACATTCCAATGTCAATTCCGCCACCAAGTCCAGGTATACTTAACGAAAAATGCCATCCTGTAAAATATAATGCCAAATAAAAGATCACCACAACCAAAACTTGCGCGATGATTTTTTGTAATGCCGTCAATCCTAGGTTCTTCTTGCGCAGAATCTTCAATCCATCGTCAATGAGTCCAATGAGTCCGAATCCCACCATTACAAGTAGCAACAACCAGGTGGTCAATGAATCCGAAAACCGCCACGCCGTAATGAATGCGCTGATAATAAAAAGAATACCACCCATAGTGGGCGTTCCCGATTTTTGCTGATGGCGGACTGGCCCCTCCGCGCGAATGGCCTGTCCAAACTTAAATCGGTGCAACAAAGGAATGGCGAGTGGGCCAAGCAGCACCACAATGGCAAATGCAATGATAAAGATCCATGTCAAGGACTGCGCATCCATAGCTAACCTCCTGCCCCAGTACTAGTGTGAATTTTGTTCATGACCCGGAAAATCTGCAAGAATGACTTTTGCCACTTTTTCCAGGCCAATTTTGCGCGATCCCTTGACAAGCACCGCACAGGTTTTTTCTTGTTTTAAGTGATGAATTAGTCGCGACATTAGGTGATTTGTGGCGTCCTCTGCTTCTGCTGCCTCATAGGTGTGCAAGTTTTCCAGGCGGTCACTCGCCCCTTCTAAGTACCAATGAGCCATGTCACCTACGGCGATCAACTCCTGAATGCCGTATTCCCCAACCATCGTACCGACTTTTCGATGAAGTTCCTTCGCGTGCTCGCCGAGTTCCAGCATGTCACCCAGCACGGCAATGCGCACGTCCACCTCCAGATCCCCCATCACTTTTAACGCTCCCTCAATGGAAGAAGGTGCTGCATTGTAGGCGTCATTGATCAAATACAATCGATCGCCTAGTTGCATCACGGCTAGCCTCATGGCGTCCATTTGATAAGCGGAGAGCGCACGAAGCGCCTCCTCCGCCCTGATGCCAAACCACATTGCCACACTGCAGGCAGCGAGCGCGTCAAGCGCCAGGTGCTTGCCTGGAAACGGCAAATTCGTATGCGCGGTAGCCACACCCAATTTTTCTCCCATCATCACATCCATAAGAGCACCACTCGGTGGGCTTGCCTCATAGCGCACAAGTCGAGCATCTGCCCCCGCGTTTTCACCAAAGTAAAAAACGTCCACGCCAACCGGCAATGTCAATTCCTGAAGTAATGGTTCCTCTGAAGGGATAAACGCGGCACCACCGGACGGCAGCGCATCAATCAACTCCCATTTCGCCTTCGCAATCGCCGCGCGGGATCCCAAATAGCCGATATGCGCCTCTCCGATCATGGTGATCACGCCCACATCCGGCTTTGCGATTTCCGCAAGCCTAGCAATTTCGCCCGCGTGATTCATTCCCATTTCAAAGACAGCCACCTCGGTGTCTTCTGGAATCTGCAGCAGCGATAAAGGAAGTCCAATGTGGTTGTTCAGATTACCGGGCGAACGATACGTGCGATACCTCGCTGAAAGCATCAGCGCCATCATTTCCTTGGTGGTTGTTTTACCGTTGCTACCAGTTACTCCCACCACCTTCATCGGCAACTCGTGTCGATACGAGCTGGCCATGTTTTGCAGGGCGTGAAGCGTATCCCCCACCACAACATGGGGAACCTCTTTTAATTCGTCAGGTATGGGTAAGCCTTTTTTCCACAAAAAAGCAACCGCTCCTCGCGCCATGGCACCACTGACAAACTGATGCCCGTCAAACGTATCGCCAATAATGGGAATAAACAAATTCCCTTCCCCAACTGTGCGAGAATCGGTGCTTACGCCGCGTATCATAATGGGACTACCCACCAGTTCTCCCGCTGTTGCCTTGGCCACCCATAACAGATCACGCTGAATCATTGCCAGCACTCCTTAACGATTATTCTCCTGTATGATTTTCGCTGCCACCAACCGATCGTCAAAATCATACTTTGTCGTGCCGATGATCTGATAGGTTTCGTGCCCTTTTCCCGCAATCAAAATGACATCCCCCGGATTAGCCTGATGGATCGCATAGCGAATTCCCTCTTCTCTTCGCACTAAGCGTGTGTATTTATCGCGCAAGCTTTCATCAAGTCCCGCTTCCATATCGTCAATGATCGCTTCTGGATCTTCCGTTCGCGGATTATCGGAGGTGAGTACGGTAAAATCACTATAGGACGTGGCAATTTTG
>JAJZAS010000076.1 GCA_021799325.1 Bacillota bacterium
CGGCGGTCGAAACAGGACCACTAGCGTTTAATGCCTAAAAAGGCTCCTTAAGCTGAAGTGTTAATACTGAACCCGTGAGAGACATGCAAAAAATTAAATCCGGTTACCATCAGGTAAAGGGGTTGGCGTGGAGTGGACTTGGGGATGTCACTGCAGATAAATATGGAGAGCCAGCTCACTGATTAGAGGGTTGGCTCTCTCTATGCGGGTATGTTATCTTCCGGCAAGCTGCTGTTCAGCGAGCGCGACAAGCTTACGTGTCATATGTCCTCCGATAGAACCTGTGTCTCTAGTGGTCATGACTCCCCAATAACCATCGGCTGGCGGTTGTATCCCAAGTTCCTGTGCCACCTCGTACTTTAACTGATCAAGCGCACGTATGGCATGTTGGACGACTGGGGTATTGCTACGCTGGCCATAAGCCATGGAAATTCCTCCTTCACCAAAGTTTGATCGTAGTATTTTACTGGGGCGAGAAATTATGCGAATAGAGGCTTATGGAGTCATAGGGTATCTGTTTCCAATGTTTGTCGCATGATAAACTAGAGCTAATACAAAGTAAGGAGGGGTAAACTTGGCTGCCGATTCACAAAACGGTGTGGTAGCAAATGAACATTGGACAAGCACAGACAGTTGGTCTTTTTGGTCGTTTGGACTTGGCATGTTGCTCGAGAACTATATCTTCAGCATGGCCAGTATCGCAACGGGATGGGTTCCCATGCCAAAATACCTAGAGTCACTGCTTTTAGCTTGGTCACCCATCTGGTTGATCATCGGTATTGCGGTGGCGGGTCCCATGGCTGACTTTATTGGGCGTAAGAATACCTTTTATACGACAATGGCCCTTTACGGAATTGGCGCCATCGGTATCGTTTTCAGCAATACGTACGTACTTATTCTGCTGTTTTTAGCGATTTTATTGTTTGCCGCAGGCGGTGAGATGAACACCATCATGGCGGCATCTCATGAGATGATGCCACATAAGCATCGTAGTAAAACGATGATGCTAGAACTGAATTTTATCAATTTGGGCGGCGTGATTCTCGGGATTGTGTCGCTATTTACTGCTTATCAGTACCATGGATTTCAACGTGGGATGATTGGCATCACATTGCTCGTCGTGTTGGTGATCATGCTGATTGCGCGAAGAAAGACGCCAGAATCGATTCGCTGGCTCGAACGAAAGGGTATGAACGAGCGGGCTCAGACGGAAATTGAGAAGTACTACGGACAGGAAGAGTATGAGGCGCGTCGATTGGCTGCAAAGCTGGCCACAGAACAAAGCAAAAGCACCGGACAGGGGCGAAAAGTGGGCATTCCGTTAAAACTTTTCGTAACGATCACTACGGCTTTTGCAGGTTCGGCTGGATTTGGGCTGATGACCTACGTGCTTGGACCGCATTATTTTCCCAACCTCAATGCCGCGATCATTCTGGTGGCGACAGGGACGGGATTTATCTCCGGGTTTTTTGGATTTTGGGCAGATCGTTGGAGCAGAAAGTCCCTGCTAATGGTTGGCTATGGGGGCACTTTTGTGATTACCCTCATCATTTGGCTTACCACTGGTGGGTGGACCAAAAATCTCGCATTATTCTGGATCCTGTTGGTGCTCTTGAATTTGTTCGTGAATATTGGGTACTTGACTGAGGATACGCTAAAAGGCGAGATATGGCCCACGAAAACTCGGGGAACGTATACCGCACTTGTGCGCTTTGTCAGCATTGGCTTGTATATTGCCACCATTTATATCACGCAGAATTTTGGATTGAACGCCTACACCTTGTTCAATTCCATCGTTTGGGCGATTGGGTTGGCTGGTGCGGTCGCTTGGTACATTGCCGGAACGGAGACTGGTAAAGGTACCAGCCTAGATGTGGCTTCGGGGGAATAATCAACAAAAAAACCTGCCAGTGATGCACTGATGCTGCACCTTTATGGTGGTTAAGAATCAGTAACACTGGCAGGCTTTTTTCAAAGGTACTAAAATGTCCTCCTAGCGATAGACGCCCATCTCTTCTTGCTGTTTATCGCTCAAAATCATCATTTTTGCATGTGAATGCGCTTTTACATGCCCCTGCTCATTGTAAATTTTAGCATTTACTTCGATGATTTTTCGATTTTCCTTGATTGCGGTGCCCCTCAATGTTATGCGTTCGCCAGTTCGAATAGGTTCTACAAAAGATACTGTTAATTCAGCAGTGACAGCAACAAGTCCCTTAAAATAGGGCACATATGCAGAAACCTCGTCCAGAAGGGTGGCTGTGATGCCACCATGTTGAATGCCTGTCCATCCCACGAAGTTGTCTTGGCATAAATACTCTGCGACGACTTCCTCCCCTTCAGTATAAAAGTGTAGCTTAAGTCCAATGGGGTTTTCTTCTCCACAAGCAAAGCAATGTGACGAGCCCACAGAAACACCTCCGTTAACGATTCTATTTTTCATACTTAATATTTCGCATATCGAAAATAATTCGTCAAGCCATTTGTGATGTAGATCATTTTATGATTTTTTAAGGATTATCAAAAATAATTCTATTTTTTTTGGTCTTGTTTTGTAATAATAGTTTTAATCATTTTGTTGGCGTTGCTGGAGGGTGTGCTTCTTGACAAAAGAATTCGAAAGCAGGACCACGATGTTGTTTGCACGACATCCTGAGCCTATTGTGTATGTGGACGAGAAAGGGAATTTAATAGAAGTTAATGAAGCTTTTACGAATCACTATTTGAAAAATTACATGGAATTTAGGAGTATGAAGATTCAAGAGATGTTCCCGTGGGACGAGTGGAACTCCGTGTTTACTAGCGGGGACAAGTCATCTGTTTATGAATGGATCAAGCAGGAGCCAGATAAGGGCAAGTTGGCTTTAAAGTTCACTGTCATTCCGAGTGGGGAAGTATCCTCAGAAAATACATACTTTGTCATCATTGCCGATGTAACAGGTCTAAAACAACTAGAGCAGGAATTTCAACATATTAGTGCCACTTTACAAATGATTGAATCCAATTCGTCTGATTTGATCACCGTTCTCGATAGCAATGGAATCGTTAAATATGCCTCCGCATCGTATTCCAAAATTTTTGGACGGTCGCACACGGAAATCTTGAATCATCATGCATTTGAGTTTGTGCATCCTGATGATATTCCCTATTTGCGGGATAGATTGAAGGAATCTTTTGCAGGTTATATTTATTGGCTGCCGATTGAATTTCGTTATTTACACCAAGACGGTCACTGGGTATATACAGATGTGAGGGCGACCCCGATTGAAACAAAGGATGGAATCAGTCAAATTACTCTTTTTGCCCGCGATATCAGTCACCGTAAAAAATTGGATCACTTGATTCAGCACATGGCGTATCACGACTCGTTGACGGGATTGCCTAATCGATTGTTTTTGCGGGAACGGTTAGGACAAATGTTGGAGAGAAAAGAGGAGACTAACTCGATCAGTGTGTTATTTATTGATTTGGATGGTTTCAAAAATGTAAATGATACGCTGGGGCACTCGAGCGGGGATCTGCTATTGAAGGAAATGGGCAATAGATTAAATCAGTTGTTGCCGTCCAACGGGTTTCTTGCACGGATGGGTGGCGATGAATTTATTATTTTACTTGATTTATCAAAAAACTTACAAGAAACGCAAAACTTCGCGGAAAGAGTACTGGAATTGTTCGCATCACCATTTTTCATTGAAGAGACAGAGGTTTATCTGACGGCGAGTATCGGAATCAGCATGTATCCTCAAAATGGGGATTCCGTAGAGGAATTGATTCGTACCTCGGACATTGCATTATACAAAGCAAAAAACGCAGGCAAAAACAGGTATGTACCTTTTGAATGAAAACTTTTGAGGCTAAAGCTGATGGATAAGAGGTGAGCATCACTTGCGGGTCAGGCAAAACCAAAACAGAATCAAATTATCCAGGTGGCCATTTTTGGTGGCGGTCATCATGATCGGAATTATGATGAGTGTGCTATCAGAGAATATCACGCTTGGCCCGAGTTGGTCCACTCTTGTCGTGGTGATGGTGTTCATTATCCCTTTACTTGTGGCAGTGATGGTGGAGCATCATCAATGGATAAGAAGGGTATCGCTCACCATTATTTTTTTACTGACAGTGGCCTTGATGACTAGTGTTATTTTTCTGGTGATCTCGTTGTTTACACATGGAACTGGTGCTAGGGTGTTATTTGAAGATGCCCTGATTTTATGGTCGACCAATGTCATTGTCTTCGCTACATGGTATTGGGAGATGGATCAGGGAGGGCCGATTCGTCGGCATTTGAATCCTACCCAGCCAACGGACTTGTTATTTCCCCAGATGACGTTGTTAGAGGGGAAATGGAAAGAATGGAAGCCCACCTTCGTGGATTATTTGTTTTTGGCCTTTAATACCAGCACTGCGTTTAGCCCCACTGATACTCTCGTCTTATCCAGAAGGTTAAAGATCCTGATGATGACCCAATCCTCGATTTCGCTGGTGATTGTTGCGGTTTTAGCGGCACGCGCCATCAATATTGCATAAGCCAATTATATGGTAGAATATCATAATGAATATTTCTGTTCTCGAAAGAATGTGAATGATATTGTCTAACTGGTCGACTATTCGTTCGATGCATCCCATTACGAAACGACTTCTCCTCATTCGCGGTCTTCGCAGTATCGGTCAAGGGGCAATGGTCGTCGATCTCACGCTGTACTTAAAAGATCTTCATTGGTCAGGGGCTGGAATAGGTGGAGTCACGACTGCGGCTGGATTGGTCGGGGCTGCGCTGATCCTACTTGTGGGCGTGCTCAGTGATCGCTTGGGCAGACGGCCATTTTTGTTGATATACGAAACGTTAACTTTGATTTCTGCACTTCTCGCGAGTATCACTTCTTTTGCGCTGATCCTCATTCTAGGGATTGTCATTGCAGGATTTGGCCGCGGCCAAAGCGGTGCTGCGGGACCATTTGGACCTGCGGAGCAAGCTTGGCTTGCAAGGCATGTAAAACAAAAGGATAGAGGATTTGTTTTCAGCCTGAATAACGCCACAGGATTCGTGGGGATGGCGGTAGGAGCCGTGGTCGGTGGAGTACCAGGGCTCATCCACCATGTTCCTCCTATTGTGGCGTATCGGCCCGTGTTCATTATGGTGGGAATTATTTCGCTTCTTTGCATGTTCATTCTGCTTTCCATGAAGGAAGAGGCGGGTGAAGTGGATAGGGCAAGTGCTACCGCGAATTTGCAAGAAGCGGTAGGGGGTGAGAATATCCCCCCTGCAGACAATGAGATGCAAATCAGAAAACAGGAGAATCGCTCCATATTAAAGCTAGCGCTTGTGAATACGCTAAATGGGCTTGCAGTGGGATTGACTGGCCCGATGATGGCCTATTGGTTCAGCCTTCGCTATGGGGTTAGCACCTCTGCCATTGGAATGACGTTATCCATAGGGTTCCTGATGACGGGGATCTCCTCGCTGTTGATTGGCGTGCTTGCGCAACGGGTCGGGATGGTACGGTCAGTGACATGGATGCGGGTCATTGGCTCCATCATGATGCTGGCGCTTCCTTGGATGCCTAATTTTGCAGTGGCCTCTGTGATATTTGTCATTCGTGGTGCGATTAATCGGGGCACACAGGGGAGCAGGACAGCGCTCAGCGCCAGCTTGACACGTGATAAGCGGAGAGGGTTTGCCTCTAGCATCAATGCGCTGTCGATGAGGCTTCCTTCCTCGATTGGACCGACTGTATCCGGGTTTTTATTTGATGCTGGGGATCTGTCGCTGCCGCTAATCCTTACGGCTGGATTGCAGCTCGCCAATGCGGCGATTTATCAGTGGATTTTTGGTTCCTATGATGAGCGGGAAACGCCAAAGTCTAAAAAGCCTAAATCTGCTACTTTATAAACAGGTTATCCACTGTTTTCAGCAGGTTATCCCCAACAATTGTGGATAACCTGTTTGGTACAGGGATGATTTTATACATTTGAGGATAAGGCTTGGCGAGTTTTCAGTATCCAAATTTCGTTTTCATTGTCAAATTGCTTAATTTTCAAAAGATCGATGTTGGCGTCAATTTTCTCCAAACGGCGATCCACCTTGTTAAATCGGGTGTTCATTTCAGCACGCAGTTCGTTGACTTCAGCACGCAGTTCGTTGACTTCAGCACGCAGTTCGTTGACTTCGGTACGCAGTTCATTGACTTCAGCACGCAGTTCGTTGACTTCGGTACGAAGTTCATTGAATCCTTTTGTAAGATCCATTATGGCACCATACACCATGTCCCAGGTCTTTTCAGCCATTTGACCATCCTCCTCAACACCTACCAGACAAGTATACTCGATGTCTTGTCCTAGTTGCACGAGACTTCACAAAGTCATATCTTTTTTAAGCATTGAATGATGTCATAAAAACTACGGGAATCTCCTGTTTTCGTAGTAAAATGGAAATTTGACAGTAAACATGGTACTTGCTTAATTAAGGCTGACAATTAATCGGGTTGTTGCAAAGCAATACCTTGGTTGTTATAATAAAAATAGTTACTAAAAAATAATAAGTAAAAATGACTGATTTTGAGGAGATTGGAAAATGGCACTTGTAAAATTTGATGGACAAAACCACTTGGCGATGATGGGGAAGAATTTGATTCGCTTGTTCCCCAATTATCACGTATCCTATATCGATCCGTTTCTTTTTCTCGATCACTTTGCGATTCAAAAGCCAGGCGGCTTCCCTGATCACCCACATCGGGGATTTGAGATCATCACCTATGTGTTAGACGGTGCCGTAGCGCATGCGGACAGCGCAGGACATGAAAGCGTGATTGAAAAACTCGGCGTACAAAGGGTTCTTGCCGGGCGGGGGATCATCCATTCGGAAATGCCGGGAACGGATGGCATCGATCATGGCCTACAGTTGTGGATCAACCTGCCCCGGGCAGAAAAGAAACTCGATCCGGAGTACCAGGAGCTTCGCCCCAACGAATTACCGGTCGAAGCGATCAAAGGAATCCGCATACGACACCTGGTGGGAAGTGACTCGCCAGTGGCGATGAGGCGTCCGATGTCTTATCAGGACCTTGTATGGGAAAGTGATACAGAGCATGTCATGGATATACCGGGTGGTTAT
>JAJZAS010000077.1 GCA_021799325.1 Bacillota bacterium
CCACGGAAGCGGCTGAGGCGGGTTCTGCGAACACCCCTTCTTTTCTTGCCAAAAAACGCTGCGCATCGAGAATTTCATCGTCTGTGACGGCATCGATTAACCCATTCGTGCTGTGAATAGCATCGATGGCCAGTTGCCAACTCGCCGGATTGCCAATGCGGATAGCGGTAGCCACCGTTTCTGGCTTTTCGACGATGGCACCACGGACGATAGGCGCGGCACCCGCTGCTTGAAAACCAATCATATGGGGGATACCGGTATGATTTTTTTCATGGTATTCTCGAAAGCCCTTTGTATAGGCGGAAATATTACCGGCGTTGCCAACAGGAATAGCTAGGTAGTCAGGTGCTTTACCAAGGTCGTCGCAAATCTCAAATGCGGCTGTTTTTTGCCCTTCCAGCCGGTAGGGATTCACTGAATTGACCAGTGTGACCGCTTCGGTGGCGGCAATGTCTCTCACCAGTTCAAGCGCCATATCAAAGTTACCTGCAATGGAAATCACATCAGCGCCGTATAAGAGCGCCTGAGCGAGTTTACCTAGTGCTACGTAGCCATCCGGAATCAGCACGATGGCGCGAATTCCCGCGCGCGCGGCATAGGCAGCGGCAGAAGCGGAAGTGTTGCCAGTCGAAGCGCAGATGACCGCTTGACTTCCTTCTTCGAGTGCCTTGGCTACTGCCATCACCATGCCTCTGTCCTTGAAGGAACCAGTCGGGTTCGCGCCTTCGAATTTCAGGTAGACCTCGAGTCCCAGTTCCTTGGATAATGCCAAGGCAGGAATGAGCGGGGTACGACCTTCATTCAGCGATAAATTCGGGGTGCGGTCAGTGACCGGCAAATAGGAACGATAGCGATCAATCAAGCCGTGATATGCAGTATTCAAGAATTACGCGTCTCCCTTCTCCATCGGTATTACGTTTTTGATCTCCAGCAGGTCGTTTAGTCCACTCAGTTGCTCAATCGCCGCTTCAATGGACCCTGAAGGTGTTTCGTGCGTGACGATGACGATTTCTGCCTGGTTGTTATGTGCCCGCTTTTGCAACACGGTTTCCATACTGATCTCTGTGTTGGAAAAGATAGTGGCGATGTGGGCAAATACCCCAGGCCGGTCCTTTGCGTGCATCCGCAGGTAATAACGAAGCGGTTCAGGTGATCCTTTTTTCACCGCTTTCGTCGTCACGGGACCTGTGCGAAAGCGTGAGGGAATAGCCATGCTCATGTTGCGTAGCGTTTCGATCACATCACCGACAATTGAGCTTGCCGTTGGCAAAGAGCCAGCTCCGCGGCCAAAGAACATCAGGTCACCAGCGGCATCACCGTGAACGAAAAGCGCGTTGAACGCATCATTCACATGCGCGAGGGGATGTTTTTTTGGCACCATGGTCGGGCGAACCTGCAAGTAAAGCGCTCGACCATCGTCTTTTCCTACTGCGAGCAGTTTTATAACAGCTCCGAGTTCGTGCGCATAGGCCACATCAGCTGCGGTGATCGAGCGGATGCCATCCACTTTCACCTCATCAAGGCTGACTTTTGCACCAAACGCAATGGAGGCGAGAATAGTCAGCTTGCGCGCCGCATCGAGGCCGTCGACATCGCTGGTGGGGTTGCTTTCTGCATAGCCCAATTCCTGTGCTTCTCGCAAAACGTCCTCGTAGTTGGCGCCGCTTTCCGTCATTTTGGTGAGAATGTAATTGGTCGTCCCGTTGATGATTCCTTTTAGGTCGGTGATTTCATTTGCGGTGAGCGATTCTTTTAGCGGTCGGATGAGGGGAATGGCTCCGCCCACCGCAGCCTCGTACAAAAAGTCCCGCTTTTCCTGTTCCGCGACTTCCATGATTTCTGGCCCGTGTATCGCGATCAAATCCTTGTTCGCGGTGATCACGTGCTTGCCCGCCCGAAGCGCAGAAAGGATCAACGTCTTCGCAGGTTCGATCCCGCCCATCGTTTCAATGACGACTTTGATCTCCTCATTCTGGATAATGTCATTTGCATCGTTGGTTAGTTTTTCGTGTTCAAACGTGACATTTCTCTTTTTATCAAGATCCCTCACCAACACATCAGTGATGACAGGATGAAGCCCAGTCATGGCGGCGATTTTGTCCGCCCGCATGCGGATCAGTTCTACCACGCCGCCGCCCACGGTTCCGCACCCAAGCAGCCCTATTTTGATATCCATACGTGCACACTCCTTTTTTGTATTAGCCTTGACCGACGATGTTCACCTGCTCTACACCGGAGAGTGTGCGCAATTGGTCAAGTGCTTCTTCCAGTCCCATTTCCATGTTCCTCGTCTCCATCGAGATAATGACGGTTGCTTTACCTTGAAGCGGGAGGGATTGGTTGATGGTTAATATGTTGGCTCCACTTGCAGCCAAGTGATTGAGTACTTCTGACAACACGCCGCGTTCATGCATGAGCGCCAGCGCCAGCGTAACGATCTGCTGATCTATCGCTGAATAGATGGGTTTGATCGCCTCCCTGTATTTATAAAACGCACTTCGCGAAATCCCCACTCGCCTGACCGCCTCAAACACGCTGAGATGAGGGTGTTGGCTTAACAGTTCCATCACTTGAATGGTGCGTTGCATGACCTCTGGTAAATGGGAACGTCGAACGAGGTAAAATGGGTCTTCTGACATGGATGATTCCCGCTCTCTGTTTGATGGTAACTTGAGGTAGTGGCTATGTCTACATTACGAGTACAGTTGTTTTTTTGATATGGACATTATACCTACTTTTTCATAGGCTTGCAAACTAAATTGACCTTACACAAAATTCAATATATAATAACAAAAATCAATTTCTTGTACGTCAGGAGGGTGTCTAGGGTTCCGCCGCATTTGCGGGCAAGGTCCAAGCGACACCGCATCGGGAAGGCCCGATGTACACCTTGAGGATAAAAGCCTCGCGGCAAGTTCTGGCTAGCGTGTTCCCACGCGAGTCGGTTTGCTGCGGGGCTATCATTTTACTTAAATTCCCACACATCAGACAGGAGTGATAGGATGGCAACCGAGGACAGGTTGATCTATCTCAATGGCGAACTGGTTCCCAAGGCAAAAGCCGTTGTCTCCGTTTTCGACCACGGTTTTTTATATGGGGACGGAATATTTGAAGGCATTCGAATCTATGACGGTGTAGTCTTTCGCCTCGATGAACATTTGGAAAGGCTTTATGATTCTGCAAAATCAATTTTGCTTAACATCCCCATGGAATTTGAAGAAATGGCAAAAGCGGTGCTCGACACGGTCCGCGCCAACCAGTTGCAAAACGGTTATATTCGGCTCGTCATCTCAAGAGGGCCTGGTGATTTAGGGCTTGACCCGCGCAGTTGTGCCAAACCCAATATCATTATCATTGCAGATGACATCCAACTTTTCCCGTCCGAATTTTACGAGAATGGATTGCGTATTGTAACAGTAGCGACGACAAGAAACAGCCCCAATGCGTTAAACCCGCAAATCAAGTCACTCAATTACCTGAACAGCATCATGGTGAAACTGGAGGCGGCCAACGCCGGTGTCCTCGAAGCGCTCACCGTCAACTCGCAAGGGTATGTCTGTGAAGGTTCAGGCGACAATGTTTTTATCGTAAAAAAAGGAAAAGTCATCACACCTCCTGTATACCTTGGCGCACTTGATGGGATTACCCGTCATACGATCATGGATATCTGCGAAGAGGAAGGGATTCCACTATTGGAGACGCCATTTACCAGACATGACGTGTACGTGGCGGATGAATGTTTCCTCACGGGTACAGCGGCAGAACTGATCCCCGTGGTGGAGGTGGATGCGCGTAAAATTGGCAGTGGCAAACCAGGACCCGTTACCCAACGGCTATTAAAGTCCTTCCGAGAAGTGGCAAGAAAGCAAGGTCGGAGAATTTAATAAAAATTTATAATAGTTGTACTCATTCACCCCAAAAATGTGGTACTGTTTTCTGTAATAATACAGTTTGATGTCTGCCACGTAGTATTATTTTTCACAAAGAGACAAGAGAGCAGGAAGAGGAGAGAAAAAAATGAACCAGTTCATTAAAGAGACAGATACTGTCCATGCTGGTGAAGGGGCAACCGGTAGTGCGCAAACGGACCGACAGGGTCAGGCGCCAGGCGTGAAAACCGGCGCAGACCTGCTTATCTCGCTATTAAAAGAGGCGGGCGTCGAGACGATCTTTGGTTATCCCGGAGGCGCAGTGTTGCCAATCTATGATTCGCTCTACGATTCATCCATCCGCCACATCCTGACACGGCATGAGCAAGGAGCCATCCATGCGGCGGAAGGATATGCCAGAGTGACAGGGAAAACCGGTGTGGTGCTGGTGACATCTGGCCCTGGCGCCACCAATCTGGTGACGGGCATCGCAGATGCCTACATGGATTCCACGCCGGTGGTCGTGATGACAGGGCAGGTGACGATGGAGAGCATCGGTCGCGATGCGTTTCAAGAAGCAGATATCATGGGAATCACCATGCCAGTGACCAAGCACAACTATCAGGTGCGCGATATCAATGATTTGCCGCAAGTGATGGCGGATGCCTTCTACATTGCCAATTCCGGAAGACCTGGACCTGTGCTGATCGATCTTCCTAAAAACATCACGGCTGGCCCCGCCACATATCAGCCATTGCCAAAGCCTGCCGCAAGGGGATACAAAATCCCTTCTGCACCCGCCAAGGAACAGGTGGAGGCGATTGCAAAGTTAATCCGTGATGCGAAAAAGCCGTTGCTCTACGTGGGAGGCGGTATCATCTCTTCTGGCGCGTCAGATTTATTGCGCCAATTTGCAAAACAAACTCGCATCCCTGTGGTCTCGACGTTGATGGGACTTGGCGTCTACCCTGCAGGCGATGAACAATTTATTGGCATGCTTGGTATGCACGGCACGTATGCCGCCAACAAAGCGATTACGGACTGTGATCTGTTGCTTGCCTTTGGCGTACGCTTTGATGATCGAGTGACAGGGAAGTTGCAAATGTTTTCTCTCCATTCCAAAAAGGTTCACGTGGACATTGATCCTGCGGAAATCGGGAAGAACGTACAAGTGGACGTCGCTGTGGTTGCGAACATTAAAGACACGCTGGAAATGTTGGTGCAGCATGACCTACAACCAGATACCAAGGACTGGCTGGCACAACTCAAGGCTTGGGATAGTGAATGGCCACTTCGCTATCATGGAACAAGCGATGACTTAAAGCCTCAGCAAGTGGTGGAACTGCTTGCCAAGCACACGGGCGGTAAGGCGATCGTGACGACAGAGGTGGGGCAACACCAGATGTGGGCGGCGCTTTTTTATCCTTTTTCCCGTCCTCGCCAACTGGTCACCTCCGGTGGGCTTGGAACGATGGGATTTGGATTTCCCTCTGCGGTTGGTGCACAAGTAGCGGAGCCAGACAAAACGGTTATCTGCGTGGCGGGTGATGCCAGTTTCCAAATGAATATTCAAGAGTTGCAAACGGTCGTGGAGCAGGGACTTCCCCTAAAAGTCGCGATTATCAACAACCGATTTCTTGGCATGGTTCGTCAGTGGCAACAATTTTTCTATGAAAAACGATATGCGGAAAGCCGTGTCAGTTCGCCTGATTTTGTCAAAGTGGCAGAAGCGTATGGGGCACTAGGACTGCGTGCTACGAATCCAGCAGAGGCAGAAGAGATCATTACTAAAGCGCTTGCTCATGAGGGTCCAGTCATCATGGACTTTGTCGTCAAGGAAGAAGAGAACGTATTCCCCATGGTTCCCCCTGGAAAAGGCAACCACGAAATGACGCTGGAATGGAGTGAAGAGTAAGCATGGACATCGAACGCACTTTTTCCGTTTTGGTGAATGACAGGCCTGGCGTCCTCACGAGAATCGCCGGACTCTTTGCCCGTCGTGGCTTCAACATTTCCAGTATCACAGTTGGGACTGCCGAAGAAGAGGGAGTCAGCCGCATGACCATTGTCAGCCATGGAGATGAGGCCATGGCAATGCAGGTGTTGACGCAGGTTGGCAAATTGGTCGACGTGCTGGATGTCATTGATATGTCGAAGGAAAAAATCGTCAAGCGCGAGTTGGCGCTCATCAAGGTGAAGGCGGAACGCAGCAACCGCCAAGAAATTTCGCACATTCTCGATCCATTCCGCGTCTCGGTGGTGGATGTGGGGCATTCGTCCATCACGGTACAGATCACGGGGGACGTGGAGAAAATCGATGCGCTCATCGGTCTGTTGCGTCCTTATGGCATCATCGAAATTTCGAGGACAGGTGTAACGGCATTGCTTCGTTCTGGTACGGAAGAAGCGAGCGATGCGGCAGTATAAGTGGAATGTTTGTAACTGAACTATCAATCATCGGTGAGAAGAGAAAGTGAGTGGCGAATCAATGGATATGTTTTATGAAAATGATGCGGACTTGAGTGTGTTATCTGGGAAAACAGTAGCGGTACTAGGCTATGGCAGCCAAGGTCATTCGCAGGCGCAAAACTTGCGTGACAGCGGGGTAAAAGTGATCATTGGGCAACGCCCTGGCAAGTCCGCGAAACAGGCAGAGGAAGACGGTTTTCAGGTCGTCTCCGTCAAAGAGGCGGCGCAAACCGCTGATGTGTTGCAAATTCTTTTGCCTGATGAATCCCAGGGCAAGGTCTATCGTGAGGAAATTCTGCCCTACCTACGCAAAGGGCAAACATTGATGTTCTCCCATGGCTTTAACATTCACTTCCGTCAGGTAGTCCCACCGGAATTTGTCGATGTGGTCATGGTCGCGCCAAAAGGGCCCGGACACCTGGTGCGCCGTGTGTACGAGTCAGGCGGCGGGGTACCGGCACTCGTCGCGGTCGAACAGGATGCGAGCGGCCATGCGATGGCGACTGCACTAGCTTATGCGAAAGGAATCGGTGCCACCAAAGCAGGGGTTCTTACCACCACTTTCCGCGAAGAAACAGAAACCGATCTCTTTGGCGAGCAGGCTGTGCTTTGCGGCGGTCTTGCCGGGTTAATCAAGGCTGGATTTGAAACCCTCGTCGAAGCGGGCTATCAGCCGGAAGTGGCGTTTTTTGAATGCATGCATGAAATGAAACTAATCGTCGACCTGATCTATGAAGGCGGACTCTCCCGCATGAATTTTTCCATCAGC
>JAJZAS010000078.1 GCA_021799325.1 Bacillota bacterium
GATCTGATTAAATAAGGTGGATTTCCCAACATTCGGTCGACCAACAATCGCCATAATGGGTATTGACAACACAACCACTCCTCAATACAGTGACGAAGAAGCCTTATCTAGTGTAGATTCATATCGTTTTCGCCTGGGCAATCGGTTGGTTTTTCCCAAGGCGCCATAGATCAATCCACCAGCCGTAGTCGGCACAACGCGGACCGGAACCCCAACTTCCTCTTGCACACGCTCAAGCGTGTAATCATCCAAAAACACATCACTGTCTTCTTTTAGCATTACATCAGGTAAAATCAATTCCTGCGCATGAATTTGATGTCGAAGTTGCTTGACGATGTCACGGCCGCATACAAGCCCTGTCACGGTTACTTGACTACCGTAAAATTCGTTGACAATCGGGTAAACATCCACTTCTAATCCCGACACTTGTTTTAAGCGCTCCACTCTATCCATGATGACGTCCTTTGCAGACATCCCCGTGACCACCGCCACTTTTCTTAACGAAGCCAACCGATCCGGGATTTCCGAATCAAGCCGGGAAAATTCATCAAGAAAGGTTCGAATCATTCCTACGCCATTTTCAATTTGCGCAAATTCATCATAATACTTTGCAGGCGGTACTGTCCGCTTCCCTATCACGTAAAATTCATCAGCAGCATGGACAAAGTTGGCTCCTAGCTTTTCGCGAAGACGATCCTGCCAAACAAGCAATTGCTCCGTCATCGTCGCCGCTTCTTCACCTGTACAAGGTCGTAAGTCGACAAGTCCTTCACGATGCTCCGTCAAACCGACCGGCACGACTGACAACGTCCTCACAGCAGGATAAAATTCAGCGAGTTCTTCAATCGTTCGATCAAGCTCCACACCGTCATTCCAGCCTGGACAAAGCACGATTTGCGTGTTCATTTCAATTCCATTATCCGCCAAAAAACGGATTTGATCCAGAATTTGGCCAGCTCGTTTGTTGCCGAGCATTTTTTCCCGTAACTCCGGATTGGTGGTATGCACGCTGATATTTAAGGGTGACATTTTCAGCGCTGCAATGCGCTCCAATTCAGCAGGTTTAAGGTTGGTGAGTGTCACAAAATTTCCATGCAAAAAGGAAAGTCGGTAATCGTCATCCCTCATGTTCAGGGTTTTTCTCATGTTTTTCGGAATCTGATCCACAAAACAAAACACGCATTTGTTATGGCAAAGGTGAATCCGATCAATCGTGGGGTGCTCAAATTCAGCACCAAGCAATTCATCGTAATCTTTGTCGACCGCGATCTCCCATTCTTCGCCGTTTGCCTTTTTCACTACCACTTCCAACTCTTCGCCCGCTAGGGCAAACTGCAAGTCCACAATATCGCGAATCGGTTGACCATTAATGGTTAGCAGTTCATCACCGGGTTCGAGTTCCAATTCTTCTGCCAGTGATCCTGGGTACACTGCTATAATTTTTGGCAACATGGACACCTCCTGCCCCGTCGATATTATGACAAGCAGTCACAAAATCGTCAATTACAATTTAAATTTTTCACGTAGCACATCGCCAACCAATTCGCCTAGCGTAGCACCATGGGAATCTGTATCCTGCTTCTTCTCCCAATTGGCCACTGTTTTCCGTTCTGCCGTCTTTTGTGCATCGCGAATGGAGAGAGAAATCCGCCCTTCCTCAGGCCGAATTTCAAGAATTTTCACCTGCACCACGTCACCTGGTTTGAGGACATCAGACGGATGAGCCACCCGGTGGCTCGCAATTTGCGACACATGGACCAATCCTTCGATCCCATCGCCGATCTCCACAAACGCCCCAAAAGAAGATAAGCGCTTGACGGTCCCTGAAATAATGTCACCCACTTGAAATTTTTGCTCCACCAGATGCCAAGGGTTGGTTTCGTCGGTCTTCAGGCTTAATGAAATTTTCCCCTCATCAGGCGATACTTGAAGCACTTTAACCCGTACTTCATCCCCTACCTGAACCACCTCTTCAGGTCGAGTTACTCTTCCCCAAGCCATCTCCGATACGTGAAGCAATCCATCCACGCCACCGATATCGACAAAAGCGCCAAAGGAGGTAAGTCTGGCTACTTTTCCATTCACGAGGTCGCCGGCTTGAAATTGATTCAGGAGTTCTTTACGCTTTTCTTGCTCCATTTTTTCCATCACTTTTTTCCGTGATAAAATGACGCGGCGATGTTCCACATCGAGTTCGGATATGACGACATCAACTGCCTCTCCCGCAAATGGCGCGAGATCCTCTACAAATTTTACATCAAGCAAAGAAGCTGGCAGGAAAGCGCGAAGTCCCTCTATGTCTGCCACCAGTCCACCTTTAACCACTACCAGAATTCGGACGGTGAACACTTCTTCCTTGTCCAACAACTCTTGCAGTTTGGCAAAAACACTGTCATCCACTGCTTTTTTTCGCGACAGTTTTGGCGCATTTGTATCATCACCAAGTGACTGCACCACAGCCCTCACTGTTTCGCCAACAGCAGTCACGCCATCCAAACTGACCAGTTTAATGTCTGACCACTCCGCAATCGGTATCTCGCCCTCACTTTTATCATTGAAATCTAACCAAACCCTGCCCGCATCAATCTTTGTTACGGTACCCACTACCAATTCACCTTCGCGATGATTCGGATGGTCCATTTCGCTCGGAATGTTTGCTTCAGTCATGATCAGTCTCCTCCTTAGCCTCATGTAGATAGGGCTGCAGCCAACGCAAGCTCCAGAAAAAGTAAAGGACAACAGGTATGTATAATGGAATCGCCACTATTTTTGACAAAACATGTAACCGGTATAACGACCCAATCAGAAATGCGGGGATGACGAGTAAGATCGCCCCCCACCGGAATCGGTAAACAAATTTTGTCCCTGCCTTATTATCCTTGGCAAAACGCATGCTCCTGATGCGATTTCCAAAAATCCAGACCCCAGCCATGACAAATAGAAACGCAACGAACATCTCAATGACTTGCTGATCCAGTTTGGCTCTCCTCCATCAGTTCTCGCATCCGCGACCATATCATGTGGACTGCATCATCCGTATCCACGCGTTTATTCTGATCAGATATAGGATTCTGCGCCACATAAAATGGTTTGCCAAATTTTATTGTAACAGATCGAAACAATTTATACTTCCCCTGAACGTAAATCGGAATGATGGGAACCCCCGCTTTTAGCGCAATGAGCCCAATTCCGCGTTCAATTTTCACCAGACTCCCACCCGTTTTTCTCGTTCCTTCAGGAAATATCAACAATACATTGCCAGATGTCAAGGTTTCAATCGATTTGCGAATCGCCTGCCGATCACTCGCCCCCCTTTTCACAGGGAATGCCAACATCCAGTTTAGGATGGCGCTGATAATCGGCCCCTTGAAAAGCTCCTCTTTCGCCAAAAAATGCACATAACGCGGTGCTACCGCAGCAACGGTGGGAGGATCAAAAAAGGATAGGTGATTCGAGGCAAACATCACACCGCCTTTTTTGGGTATATTTTCTATGCCTTCCACTTTTACTAGAAAAATGACTTTGACAATACTTTTTACAATGTTTTTCACGGCACCATAAGTTAAATAATGAACCCAGTGAAGTGAGCCCATATGAATTTATTGTACCCCCTTGTTCTTAAGCCGCACTTCACAAAGAGCGGCCACCATTGCGGATGCCTCCTCTATCGTCAAGAGTGAAGTGTCGAGGGCCACCGCGTCTTCTGCCATGCGAAGCGGAGAGGCTTTACGCTGTTTGTCTGCCTGGTCTCTCGCTTCCAATTCCAACAGTACCTTTTCTAGTTCCACGTCAAAGCCCTGCCGCTTCATTTCTTCGAAACGTCGCCTCGCTCTCACCTCAAGCTTTGCCGTTAAAAAAATCTTCACATCTGCATCTGGTAGAATACTCGTACCAATGTCGCGTCCATCCATCACCACGCCAAGCGCACTTTGGGACAACATCGATTGAATCGCGAGCAATTTCCTTCGGACTTGCGGATACTTGGCGACTAAAGATACTTTTCCACTAATTTCAGGTTCACGAATAGCTTGAGTGATATCAATCCCTCGCACAATGACTCTTTGCGATTCCCCATCTGGAATAAAAAGAATATCCAAACCTTCCGCCAATTGCGCCAACGCGTTTTCATCATCAAGCGGAATATTGGCGTTGACCGATTGCCAGGTAAGGCTTCTATAAATTGCGCCTGTATCAACATACGGTATTCCCATTTGCCTTGCTACATGCTTCGCAATGGTGCTTTTGCCGGCGCCAGCGGGACCATCAATTGCGACTTTAATAGTCAAGAAAAATCAAATCTCCTTTTTTAACCTTGCTAAGTATAGTTTTCAACGCCTTTATTCTTCAGCTCAATTTGTCTTTTAAACACGTACTGCACGATTCGTTGTTCCATTGCTCTCGCGAGACTATCAAATCGCACTGAAACTATGGTCACATTGGTTTCTTTGGACTCATAGAGTCGCACCACTGTGCCTTTAGCATGAATAGGCACCATGTCTCTCGGTTCATTCGGAAACCGGAATTTAACGCTGATGGCATCTTCAGGGCGAATCGAAAAAGGGGAGTTGGAATAAAAAGAGAGCCCACCTCCGCTTACATCCCACGTAAAACCTTCCCCTGTTCTTAACTCAATTGGATGCTGATTTTTTGAAAGATACATAAAAGAAATATCCGCACGTATCGGTACCCTGACAAATTCCCTACGCTGGACTCTTGTAATCGCGTTCATCTCGGGAACTTTAATAGAAATTGCCTGCAGATTGTCGACTGTCAATCGATTGCGCAATACTTTTGTAGTAAATGAATAAACTGCCCCATCATTTAATAGATAACTGATTGCTATTTCATCATCCTGATCAAAAAGCAGCACATGATTGCCAAACTCAGTAAAAGGCATATCAATAATGATTTGCTCTTTATTGATGTCAAGCACACGAGCTAGCCCTTTTTTCGGTTCTTTCTTGCTTCTCAGAACATCGACACGAATGCCAATAGTTGGTAGCAACTTTTTCCCCCACTTTCGTTTAAATTATAACACGATCACGGGGAATATTAGAAAAAACAGCGGAAATCCCTGATATTATTCAAGGAAATCCGCATGATTCCATTAAATCAATTCCTCTTTCGACAATTTTTCGATCTGCAATTGCGTCCCACTGTTAGCATCGACAAGCACTCGAAATGTGCTGACCGATGTCCTTCCTAAAATCGAATAAACTAGTCTCGGGTGCTTGGCTGGATCATAAACAACAGCTAATTGTTCTGCTTCAACTTTAAATGAAGGAGCTAATTCCGCGCGCGCCTGACGCATGGTGATTGCAGGGCGATAGGAACTAAGTGTAATCGGGTTGGCATAATAGGCACTTGCGTCAAAATCTGTGACTCCGGCCCAATTGATGGGAACCTTGATCAACATGGTCTGTGGCTCTATCACAGCCCCATGGTGCACCGGTGCAAACGCGAAAGAATACCCTTGTTGGCCAGCGTAACTTCGAAGCATCGCCACCGAAGAGAATCCATGTTTGTTTAAGAAATCAGTGGCAATTTGTTTTGCAGTAAGAAAATTTATCCCACTTCGCAACGTGGACGATCCTAAGTTTAGAGGAGTACGTGTCATCCACACCACTTTCCCGCGGTGGGCACTGACAGCCAAACGGCCTGTTTCCTGCGGACCATTTAACAGCGTGACAAGATAGCCACGAAAATCAAAACCAGGCCCCAAATTCAGCACACGGTATCTGATGGCACCGCTATATCTTAGAAACTTTTTTGCAATAGACACTGCATCATTAGAGGTATACACCGGACCACTAGTTAACGAATTGGTCGCGCTAGTATCTGCTGCTTGGAGCGGGTCCATGTGCAGACGTCCATTTTCAGAAAGCATTTGTTTGGCATCGCCGTCCATGTGATCAAATTGCTTTTGCAGGGTCACCTCTTTGACGTTGGCGGCCATTGCACCAGTCATTTGAAATGAATTCATTTTTGCAAATAAGTCCTTTTGCGTAGTGGACATCTCATGTTCGAGTCTGGTGGTTTGCCTGTAAATTTGTTGGATACTGTTTCTTTCTGCGACTGTAAAATGACTTCCGTTCATGTGCGAGAGATGGAGTTGTTCCAGATAGGCTGACGTATGGGTAAAATAACTGATCAGTGATCCGTTTTTTGTCAATTTTGCAGGTAACCCCTCTAAATTAGATATAGCCGCTGCAGACTGCCTTTGTGCAGAGGAAAGTTCCCTTTCTATAGATCGTGAAGAGGTGGTCACCATCATTTTAGACAAAGCATCCTGCAAAAGATCCACATGAGCGGATAAGCGGTGATAACTTCCCTGATATTGGTTTTCTGCCATTTGTACTGCGGCCATTCGATTTTGATGCTCATTAAAACCATAAAGTCCAAATCCTATCACACCAATCACCAAGGCGGGAATCACCCAACCATATCTTCTGTCCATCATATCACCTCCATTATTGAGCAAATACATGATTGCCTATCTGTAATTTGACCGGTTGATTCCAAACCCAGTTGGAAGTAGCCGTTGCAGGATTCCAATAATAAAGAGCACCATGCGTAGGATCCCAGCCATGAATGGCATCCATCACTGCGGAAGTCGTCGATGAATTGGTTCCACGCCAAGCCTGTCCGTTAGAAATAGAGGTAAACGCACCCGGTTGATAAATAATTGCAGGTATGGAATGAGGAAATTTACTACTGTGATAACGATTCAAAATGACTGCGGCCACTGCTACCTGTCCTACAAAAGGCTGATTTCTAGCTTCCCCGTAAACTACATGCGACATCAGGCTGATGTCGTTTGCTGAAAATCCGCCAAAGTCCGTCAGTGATGAAGCAGTTGTTGGCGTGGCTTGGGCTGTGTTCTTTTGGGTTGGCGAGTTGGTCCAATTGGTTGTTGCTTTGTTCAATGCGGTCATGGTCAGTGGGCCGACTACGCCATCGGTTTGAAGTCCAAATGCATTTTGAAAATCCTTGACTGCCCAATACGTTTTCCAACCAAAATACCCTGTTGGCTGTCCGCTGAAGTACCCAATATATGCAAGCCTAGATTGAATGTTTTGGACAGCGTAACCACTGTTAGATCGGAA
>JAJZAS010000079.1 GCA_021799325.1 Bacillota bacterium
TGCCCATTTGACTGCCCCTTCTCGTTCCTGCAAATAGCGGCCTATGAGCACCATGGATTCCATCACTTGGAAGAATCCTTCCCAGCTTGGCTGATCCCTTAGTGTAAACGCATCTGCCAGCATTTTTTCTGTCATCAGTTCAATATCAAGCGAATCTGATGTAATCATTCCCAGTCCCCTCTTTATCATCACTTCAACAAGTCGTATCCATTAGAGTATTTGCTGAATTTGCGAAACTTATACCGATGGATTTGCCAAATTGAAAAGGTCATCAAAAAAAGATAGGCAAATGGTACCCAGACAGGCGGTGATGTAAAGACAAAATTCATCGGGAAAGAGCCTATCAAATGTAATACTTTAGTAATATAAGAAAATAGAGGTTCAAAAATAATGGTCATCCCATTCATACCGTGAGGACTAATGCAGGCTGCCACGATAAAAATGGTACTGGCAGGAATGGCCCATTCGAGGACAGGATATAAAAATAAATTAATCACCAATGAGAAATAGGGAAACTGACCAAATTCAAAAGCGACAAATGGAGTCACCCCAAACTGTAGAGAGAAAGCCTTGCTAAGCAATCGTCTGACCCTCTTATTCTTCACTTGCGAAAACCACGTACCGGAGAAAACGCCGGGAAGTAGGTGAATAGCAATAGCAGCTGCATATGAAAATATTACACCCGGATCAAAAAGCCACTCAGGCTGAATGAGTAAAAGCGCAACCAGCGATACCGCATTCCTTGTGAAAAAATCACTCTTCTTATGCAAGAAAGCTCCCCAAAGATCGTAACCATACACGAGAGCTGCCCTTGTAGCAGGTGGTGAAAAAGCAGCAAGAAACGCCATCAGGATGGTCAGCAACAACCCGACGACAATCCACACATAACGCCATGGAATTTTTTTCATCAGGAAACGCACAACAGGCGCAACAGTCATTCGAATGGTAGCACCAGATGCCACCACTGCATGAACTACTCCAAGCGCAACAAACGTCTTGACCAGTGTGGAATCCAGTTGTGAGTGATCTCCAATCGAAAATGACAGCAAAAAGGCTGCGGGCACTTTGCCATAGGCGAGCACCGCTTGTGATTCGATCCATTCTTGCGTCCAGCCTTGCCAAGCATAAGGTGCGATCGGCATAGTAGAAGAAAGTATTTGAACGTTTGCGAGGGAGGCGTTCGCTTCAAGCCTGATTCCTTTACGTAATAGCGTAGTGGCAAAACCCCCTGGTGGCGGAGTTTTCACTTTCAGCGAAACAAGCAAGGAATTACCAGGCTTGATTTTAGGTGATGAGGGGTATTTATCCTGATAGATCGTAAGCCAAACTTTGGGATGAATTGGGGCTGCTATCCACTTACGAGAAACGGGAGATAAGTAATACGCCACTGCCAGTGGCATCTCCCATCTACCTGAAATAAATTGAATGTATCCATCAACATATCCCGTCACAGTTACCTTTTGCAGCTTGTCTACATTTTGCGACATCAATGACTGCCATGCCGAGTCATCTTGCCACTGTGCAAATTCCGCATAAGACAATCCAGTCAACTCGCTGAACAGCAGCCATATACACAACCAGATCGCTATTTTTTTCTTGAGATAAACAATCATTTCGATACACAAAACAGCAAACTCTGACAGCATAATATATTCAAATTTCAAGTGAAAATGGATGATTATAGCACCTAAACAAAAATTCAAACTTGTCCAGAACAAAATTCGATACATCTTGACAACTTCTTTCAAAATAATTCATAAATTGAACTTGCGACTTGATCGTTTTATTGCTAGAATTTCGCCTAGAGTGTTAAAGCCGAATCCGTTCACAATCGGTACGGGGGAGATTTTCTTGGGGTGAATCTGCGAAAGCAGTAGGGCAACCTTTCTGCCCGAACCCGTCAACTAACCTCGGAGGCAATGAAAGGGGTATTTCTGTTGCGAAAGTTCATACAATCATTAACCGTAGTGGTTACCAGTACGGTATTGATCGGGTTGTCCTCCGTTCCTTCCTTTGCGAGTCAGATGCCTTCGAAGGGACAAGTTAACCAACCAACCATCGCAAGCAGTTCCTCCGCTATACAGAACATCCATTCCTCGACCGTTCACAGAGTGGTCAAACGTGATACAGCTATCCACGGCTCCTCTTCAAAACACATCGTGAAAGCACAAGTCTCCAGTATTCCGATTGGCCAACAAATTGTTAATTATGCTCAAAATTATCTTCGTGCTCCTTATGTATGGGGTGGCATGTCTCCTTCTGGGTTTGATTGTTCCGGATTTACCAAATACGTTTATAGCCATTTCGGAATTGATTTGCCACGCACGGCAAGTGGGCAGACTGATCTGGGTACCTATGTGAAAGAAAGCAATTTACAACCAGGTGATCTTGTGTTCTTCGATACGGACGGTAGTGGAATTTCGCATGTAGGTATCTATATAGGCAACGGCAACTTTATCAGCGCTGCAAGCGTGGATGTATGCATCAGCAGCCTCAATTCCGGATACTGGGCGAGTTGCTATGTAACGGCACGACATGTGAATTAGTGCAGGCTGATTTGGGGCAAAATTTTTGCGAGCAATTTGGGTCCGATGCCCTTTACTTCTGATAACTGATTAACACTGGTAAAAAGTCCATGAGCACGGCGATAATCCATTATCGCCTGTGCTTTTTTTACGCCAATCCCAGGAAGGGTTTCAAGTGTTGCTAATCCTGCTTGATTGATCGGTATACGCACTCCGTTTGGTACAGCTTTAGCAGTACCCTGTGTGTTTGCCACCGTGGATGGACTTTGTGCGCTTTGGCCGTTCTTGTCAGGTACCACAATCTCCGTCCCGTCTTCTGCCACAGCAGCAAGATTGACCGCAAGCAAATCGGCACTCGCAGTGGCGCCCCCAGCAGCTTGAATGGCACGATTCAGCCTTGAATCGAGCGGTAAATGATAGAGACCCGGGTGCTTTACTGCACCAATGACATATACGGTAATGTTGACCGGTCGAGGGGAGGAAGCTGCGGTAGCCTGTTGGGGAACCACAGGACTCGAGTCCGATTTCTTTGGCGCGACAAACCAATACTTCCATGCAACGAGCAGGAAGGCCACCCAGGCTATCGCCAATACCACTCCTATTCCACGATCAAAGCGATGTAATCTGGATCTCATAAAAAAACACCCCTTTTGAACTGCTTGATGTAAGCTGTTCAAGAGAGGAATTTTCAATCCTTTTTACAATAATTGATTTAACAAAGTTTTAAGTACTGGGGACACCGTTGATCTCCTCGTTCAGGAGGAAATCTGAACGGGTAAGCGCGGGGCGTCTCCCCATAACCGTTCCAAACCGTAAAATTCCCTTTCCTCGTCCTGGAAAATGTGCATGACGAGATCGCCAAAATCCATCAACACCCATTTTCCCTCTTCTCGGCCTTCAATGCCTTTGCAGCGTAGTCCTTTTTGTTCCAATATCTCTTCCACCGCATCCGCAATCGCCTGTACTTGGGTACGCGAGTTGGCACTGCAAATGACGAAATAATCAGCAATGACAGCAAGTTCACTGATATCGAGTATCACCATATCCCTTGCCTTCTTGGAATCCGCCACATCAGCAGCCAACTGGGCCAACTCCTTGTACTGATCGCGCATCTGTCAACCTCCCTTAATTGATCTTGTTACCTTGATTGTAATCTTTCCTCAAGTTTCCGTCGACAAGTCCCCACATTTTATTTCTGAGTTCCACCGTGGACAATGCCATTTTCAGTTGCTTTTCGATGAGATAAGCGAGTGACGCGTCCGCGACCACTGCTACCGCGAGATTTAAATCCATTTCTGCTGCCCGCCTCAAGTGATCGACTCCGAAAAAGTTCCGTCCCGGTTCAATCGCGTCAGCCACGTATATGATTTTTGCGAGTGGCCCCATTTCCGGATGACCGATGGTATGAAAGCGAATGGCTTCCCCAATCGCTTGATCGTCGATACCAAAATCCATTACCAGTCTCGCAGCGGTGATGGGTCCATGCCAAGTGGGGGGATCATCATCTGGGAGTAATAGTCTTACTTCGCCCGCCATCTTCTTTAATTCAGTGGATGACTTTTCCCGATAAATATCGTGAAGGGCAGCGGCAACTTCCGCTTGTTCCTCGCTTAGCCGATAACGCATGGCAAGTGCCTTTGCTGTTTCTACCACTCCCAGTACATGATGGAAGCGATGCGAAGACAAACTGGCTTTCGCAAGTTCAAGAAATCGGTCCACCCACGTAACCTCCTTCCTGCGAAATCACCTCGGCGACTCCCGCTGGCAACAATGGATCCACTCTTAAGCCATTTTTCATCCGTTCCCGCAACCAAGTACTCGAAATATCCAGTTCCGGCATGGAAAGCGCTATAATTCGCGCGTGGCCGTACTGCTTGTGAAGCCTTTCTGTCGTTTCCTTTATCCGTATCCCCGGACGCGGCGCAGCCACCACCGTGACGAGCGATAAAAGCTCATCCACCTCTTTCCAATGTGGCAAATCCTTCAGCATATCTGCGCCAACTAGCCAAAAAAGTTCGTCTTCAGGACTCTCCCTAAAAATGCCGCGTACGGTATCGATCGTATAGCTGATGCCTTTCCGATCCAATTCGATCGTAGAAACACGAAAAAACGGAAATTGCATCAACGCTGTTTCCAGCATCTTGACTCGAAGTGAGGCTGGCTGCACATCTTGTCCCAACTTGTGCGGCGGAATGTTGGTAGGAATAAAGTCAACCACATCCAGGTTTAAGCTCTCCCTTGCCACCTCTGCCATCATCAAATGTCCTACATGGGGAGGATCAAAAGTACCGCCAAACAGTCCATGCTTCATGATGAGCGCTCCTTTTGCATTTCCTGAAGCGCTGCCTCCCTCATCACGGAGACAGGGGGCATGACACCAAACCATTTTTCAAAAGCGAGCGCCCCTTGTTCGACCAGCATGCCAAGTCCACCATGCGTTTTCGCTCCTGCATGTTCTGCCGCAGCTAAAAGTGGCGTCACCTTGGGGCGATAAACGATATCGCTGACCACCATGCGATCATTCAAATGATCGGTGGCAATTGGCAGTTCCTCTGATAAATGGCCGTGCATGCCAACAGGAGTGGTGTTGATTAAAAGATCAATGCCAGTATCCGGCCATTTGCCTGTTTCCAGCGCAAAAATAGGGGCAGAGTGATGGATAGCTAATTGTTCCGCCAAATGTATCGCTTTTTCCAGATGGCGATTGACGATCCACAACGTGTCGATCCCAGCCAAACATAACGCATCGGCGATGCCTCTGGCGGCCCCCCCTGCTCCTAGGATCATTACGCGTTTTCCCTTTACATCAACATCCAATTCGTGAGTCAGCGATGCCACATAGCCAAGCCCATCCGTGTTATCCCCGATCAATCGGTTATCTTTCTCGTACACTGTATTAACCGCGCCTATACGAAGGGCTTCTGGGGTGCATTCGTCTAGCAATTCCATGATCGCCGTTTTATGAGGAATGGTGACGTTAAAGCCGCGAAAGTGAAGTGCGCGCATCGCACTCACCACTTCCGGCAACCGCTCTGGTTCCACATCGTACCCTGTATAACACGCGTTGATCCCCAAAGAACGATATGCCGCAAGGTGCATGGCAGGGGACAACGAATGTGCTACCGGGTGCCCGATGACGGCGAGATACGCCGGGAATTCGGCCATTTTCCACCCTCCCCCGGACCTTTCTTGCTTCCGCCAATCAGCGATGGCCGAATGGTGGTTTCCACTCCTTTTGGGACGTGTACTACCAGTTCTGATTCTTGCCCCCCAAATTGAATAAACCCAAGTCCCGAGATCACGAGGTCAAATGGACGGCCTTTATTAAAGCGAAATCTTTTAGGAAAAAGTGGGCGAAGATCGCTCGCGCACCTCTCACATGGCGGCGTCAACAGTTCCCCCACATGGTGTTCATACAATTCATCCGCTCTTGCCAGTTTAGTGCGATGCACTTTTAACTGATTGGCTGCATAGACCACGAGGGATTGCGGGGTCCCTTTCACAAAATCTACTCTCGCGAGTCCGCCTAAAAAAAGCGTTTGTTCTGCTGTCAATTGATACACTCTCGGATTGATTCGCGCGCTTGGAAATATGTCTTTTAAAGAGTTGGCGCATACGCGGTCCATCACCCGGTAAGTGCCAAGCAACCCTGGCGTATCGGTGAACGTCATTTGACCGCCAGGAAGTGTTAAACTCACCATCCCAAGCGTGGTTCCCGGATAGAGGCTCGTCGTCAATTTTTGTCCTTCATCCTCGTCCATCGTGGCAATAATGCGATTCAACAATGACGACTTACCCACATTGGCCATCCCAAGCACCACTACAGGACGCCCCTTCGCCCTTGCCTCAAGCGTCCGGGATAATTCCTTGACACCTTGTCCATTTTTGGCGCTAACCACAAGCGCTTCCCGCACCGTGAGCCCTTGCTTGCTCGCTTCCCGAATTACCCAATGCTTGACACGCTCAGGACTTATTTCACGCGGGAACAGATCGAATTTGTTAATCGCCATGATAATTTCATGACCACGTATGAGACTTTCGACTCCTTTGACCAAGCTCCCATTAAAATCAAATAAATCAATAACATAAAGGATTAAGGATGGGCGCTTCAGCGCCTTTTCCAACGTCTGTCGATACTCTTCTGCCGTCACGGAGACCGGCGACAGTTCCCCATAATGGATCAGACGATAACAGCGCCTGCAAAGCGGGTGTTCGCGCATAAACGCATCGCCGCTCACATAGCCTTTTTCCCCTTCCCGCTCCATCTGAAGCGAGGCTCCACATCCTGAACAAATAATACTCAAATGGCTTCACCGCTCACTTTTCTCATTCACCTTATTTATCGTTGGCTCCGGCATTTGCCTGAGCACCAAACGCTCCAATATTCGCATC
>JAJZAS010000080.1 GCA_021799325.1 Bacillota bacterium
GATCGCAAAGCCCTATGTGTCGCAGGGGTATGAACTGATTATTACGGCTTCTATAGGGATCGCGGTCTATCCCACAAACGGAAACGACCTTGATTCACTTTCGCGTTGTGCAGATATTGCCATGTACCGCGCGAAACAGGCAGGTAGAAACACCTACCAGTTTTTCACTCCGGAAATGCAACATCGATCGAATCGCTATTTGATGATGGAGACGGGTCTCCATAGGGCGCTTGAGCGTAATGAACTGTTTTTACAATATCAACCTCAGGTTTCACTCGAAAATGGTTCAATTGTGGGTGTGGAAGCGTTGCTCAGGTGGCGTCACCCAGAACTTGGGCTAATATCTCCTGCCGAATTTATTCCTATGGCAGAGGAGAGTGGATTGATTCTCCCTATAGGAGAATGGGTGCTAAAAACAGCGATACATCAAATGAAACGCTGGTTGGATATTGGGTTGCCGCCGATGATGATGGCGGTGAACTTGTCTGCAGTCCAATTCCGCCAACGGTCATTGCCGCAATTGGTCGCGAAAATACTAGAGATGGAAGGTTTACCACCTCAATACCTAGAGCTGGAATTGACGGAAAGTATGGCGATGCATGAACCTGAAATCGCTATTTCCATGCTGGATTCCCTCCATCACCTCGGTGTCAGGATTTCAATAGATGATTTTGGGACGGGGTATTCTTCGCTCGCTTATTTAAAACGATTCCAAATTGACAAATTGAAAATAGATCAGTCTTTTGTCCGCGATATTGCTTCTGATTCGGATGACGAAGCGATCGTCGATGCAGTGATTAGTTTGGCAAAGAGCTTGAAACTGCACACCATTGCGGAAGGTGTGGAAAACGAGCAGCAATTGCAGTTTTTGCGGGACAAGGATTGTGAGGAAATACAGGGCTTCTATTTAAGTCGTCCAATGAATGCAGATGATTTTGTCCATTGGGTAGAAAATCGTATTACTCGGTGATGGGGAATCAGATATGAGAGTAAGAAAATTTCGGATTGGCATCTTAGCAAAAATGTTGGGGGTCGCACTTGTCCCTGTGGTGATTTTATTGCTGTCAGTGGGCGTGGTTTCCCATTCTCTAAAAGTCTCCACTGCTTACGTGAAGCAGGTGGTGCAAATTGACGAAACGCTGATGTCGAATACGGTGAAAATGACACTGGGGGTTTACCGGTGGGATGATGATCTTGACGGCGCAATTACTGCAATGCAATTGCACCAACAAGATAAGGCCCAATCACAGATTAATGCGGCAAAAAGCGAAAGAAAAGCGGTGAATGCTGCATTTTCCCATGCTAAATTGGCAGGATTGACAAGTGCAGATGTGCAACTTTTAGAACAACAATTACAAATTTTTTCACTGTATTCAAATCAGGTCATCACAGCTATTCAAACCAATCGAAGTGCGGGTTCCAATCAGATTCCCTCCATCAAGGACACGAATAACTATCAACTGCTATCGATGGATCTCGTGAAGATCAGCAGTCATTACAATGCCCGGTTCCATGCAAAAATGTTGACGCTTGATCACTCGTTAATGGCTCTTCGATTCACCGTGTATGGCGCTGTGGCGATCGGGTTTGTATTGTCAGTGGGAGTGGCCATATACATGGCAAGGGCGATGGTTCGGCAGTTGCGGCGACTCGTCTTCAACCTAGAACGGGTGGCAGAGGGAGAACGCGAGCTGCAAGGGTTTGGTCGTACTTCGTACGATGAGATTGGCGATGCCGCAGAGGCGTTGCTAAATACGGTATCCGCACTCCGCACGTTGGAGGAAGACTTAAAGGATGAACTGGAATTTCGATTATCGCTTTTAAGGGCGATTCCGGTGCCTGTTTTTTTGGTGAACTTAAATGGTCGATTGATGGGCGTCAATGCCGCATTTGAGCAGTTTTATGGACGATGGCAACAGGAGTTGATTGGAAAATACGCATTTGAAGTGGTGAATCCAAAGATGGCTCAGATGCCATTACCCGTGGATAACGAATTGTCCGATGTTTTCATACAAGAGGTTCAGGAAAAAGATGCTTCGGGAAATGTTCGGGATTTGTTAGTCCACAAAGCCATTTATCATCGGACGGATGGCTCCATTGCTGGACAAATCAGCATTTTGATGGATATCACGGAACAAAAGAGAGCGGAGCGAAAAATTCAGGAAATCAACGAACGGATGCGTAACGAGCTGGAGCTTGCGGAGTCGCTGCAACGCGCTTTTTTGCCAAGTGGGTTCCCCGCCATTCCTGAAGTGAATTTGACATGGAAATACATGCCAAGCAGTTATTTGGCAGGAGATATGTTCAATGTGATGTTGCTGGATGATCATCATTTGGGGCTATACATTTTGGACGTGATGGGCCATGGCATTTCTGCGGCGTTGAATGCTATTGCCATCAATTACTTCATACGTCCAGTTGGCAACAACAAAGAATTGACAATGGATGATTATCGCTTGTATCGGCCAGCAGGTGTGCTCAATTATGTGAACCAAAAGTTCGGAGATTTTTTTCTGACAGAGTCATTTTTTACGGTCTTTTATGGGGTGTTGGATTTGGCGACTTTGGAACTGGTCTACGCAAGAGGTGGGCATCCCGCCCCAGTATTGCTTCATGAAAATGGGACGACTGAGTATCTGGATGAAGGGGATATGCCGCTTGGTCTCATGAGAGAGGCAAGTTATCAGGAGTTCACCAAGCCATTGAAAAAAGGCGACAAGTTAGTTCTTTATTCTGACGGACTAACGGAAGCGATCACTCCCGATAAAGAATTGTTCAGTGTCAGTAGATTGGCCGATGTGATGAGGGATTATAAAGAACTCCCCATTGATGAATTGATCAATCTGGTATTAACTGCAGCGCAAAATTATACAGCTGGGAGTCCATTGAATGATGATGTGACTGTAATTGGGCTAGAATTGATAAGTTAATCTTTATGCTGACGCCATTTTTGAAACTCCAGAAAATCCTTGAATTCCTCTTTGCTGATTCCGGATTGCATGGCCTCTTTCGCTAGTTCAAACCACTCTGGGTCTATCGAATCCTCTTCGGTGATAGTCTCGTCCACTAATAAGTGTTGAATCGGAATCTCCAAAACGGAAGATAATTTTTCTAGTACTTGAATAGAAGGATTGATCTGTATCATTCGTTCTATCGCACTAAGGTACGACTTTGCCACTCCTGCCCGTTCAGCCAATTCTGACAAAGACAATCCCCGTTTGATGCGCAGTTCCTGTATGCGTTTGCCGATCATCGCGAGAGCCCCTTATTGTTCGTTTTGCTGAACCCCATGTGCTTATTATAACCAAAAAAATAATGAAACTCAGCATCCATGTTTATTTTGATTGATAAAATAGGGGACCTCTGTCGTGACGGCCCCCTTTAGTAAAGAGCTTATTGTGTAAGTCTCGTTTCGGGAGCATCTTCCGGGTCGTTTTTAGTAACCTGCAGAAAGTTGCGGATCTGTTCGATCGATAAACCCATTTTTTTAGCCATCATTAAAAGTTGCAACCAGTCATTTAATTCCTCATCTTTAACGCTGATCTCGATCATCAGTATAGGTTCAACTCCATTTCTGAAGGCTGTGGGCTCACGGATTCATTGTAATTTTCCAATAGCTTGACAGCAAGGAAAATTAAAGATCATTGATCGACAGGATGTGTGTCTATTTCTTATCATGCACTTTTTATTTCTAAGAAAATTACACAACGCTGTCTGTTCTTATCAATGAACGTTTTGGCGACGGCCCATCTCCTTATAAAGGGCAATTTTTGGGGCATTTTTCTTAAAAATAAGAGTTTAAAAACAACGTGACATCGTATATAATAAGTTTATGGTTCTTTATTAAGAACAAATGTGTGGCGCAGAATTTTGTAATTAAAGGAGTGCGCAAGCGTGAGGTACATAGAATGGGATGGGGAAATTTTAGAAACTAGAAAAGAACGACAACAAAGAGAACGATCTTATCACCGTTTTAAAAGAAAATCGCTATCTCGTACCGCTGGATTAATGACCGCACTTTCCGTCAGCTCATTGCTATTATCTGGATTTAGCAATGGTACTGAAGCAATGTTAATGGCTTCTGCGAGCGTTGGGAGTATAAGTGTAGGCGCTGCTGATCACTTTCCTTCTTGGTATAACGGGCTTAATAATGAATTAAATAATATAATCACTCAAGAAAGTGCGATAGTACAACAAATGAACATGCAAAATAAGAAAAATATCACACCTTCTGAACTGGATTCGCTTAAACTCGGGGTTCAGCAACTTACCAGATTGAGTGATTCGGCTAATCAAATTTTTTTAGTCATCAAACAAGCTGCAATGACGGATGAAACTCGCTATTCTGAAGTTCTGCTTGAGCCTGGAAATCCCCAATCATATATTGCCTCTTTTGCAAGAGTGGCAGCAATTGGACAACAAGCATTGGGTGAAGCACAAGGCTTAATTATTAACGTTCAGAGTCATGTTGAAACAGGTCAGGCTTTGCTAAATCAAGTGCAAAAGGAATACCAAGTCGAACAAGCATTGCTGGAAGCATCAGTTCTGCAATCGGTATATGGGAATTCAGTCAGCAATTCTGTTTATGGAGATGTTACAAACTTTGTATACGGTGGAACCTTCAATCCACCTGCGAATCCACCAACGAACCATACTGTAACTCAAATGACGACTTTGTCCAATCCGGTGACCACTACTTCTCCTCCTACCACTAATACAATTGCAAATCAAAATCAGAGGAACACCGTGATACAAAGTGTCTACGGGACTGTGTATGAAAGTACTAACAACTCTTCGACTGGGACCTTGCTGCCAAATACCAATTCTTAACACTCGTCGAGACTAAAATTGCTTGGATGGTGCTAGTCCCATGCATTCCATGTGTTGACTTAAAAAAAGGTTGCCCGGTGTTATCAAATCACCGAGGCAACCTTTTTGGCACCCAACGACCCGTTTTCATTCAGTTCATATTCAAGTTGCCTGTTGAAGGCGGTACAAGTGGAGATATGCCCGTTCCTTGTTTGTACACGATGTTATTGGATGCCTGGATCGCTTGCGCGTTGAGGGTCAATGTACCGCTGGCCCCTTGATAGTCGTTCGCTGCTGCAAGTGGGAAACGCCATATAAATGTAACAAGTGCAGCATCTTTTGTCGGTAAAAAGAAGACGCTGGATTGCGGGTTTTTGCTTTCTGTTAATCGGCTACATCCACAACCGTTAACAAAGTACAACACCGGCTTGTAGTCTGTTTGGTAGTCTCCAAGAGCTTTTTCTTGATAAATCGGCAAGCCAAATTGATTGATTAACTGTACAGTGTAGCCGATTCTAAGTGGATGATTATCATTCAGAAAACTCGCGAAAATGTCCTTGCTGCCACCTTTTAATAGGGTGTTTAAGCTGACCCATTCATCAAGGCTGCCTGTGTTATTGAAAAAAATACTCCCAACTCCGTGATCGCCTGGTTCCAAATTCTTAAAGTGAGTTTCCCCACACCAGTGGAATCCGAAAGGTTCATCAATTTTAACAGTTCCTGCATCAAACGCTTTTGCAATGGTCGGAGTGCTTGATGTAAATAAAGCGTAGGTGGCGCCTCCAATCATGAATGCACCAAGTGCGCTTAGCGTAGCGAATTTTGCTAAATTTGAAATCAGTCCCATCTGTGTCTATTCCCCCTTGGGTACCCTGCCTATTTTAAGGAAAAAGAGAGGCAGCACGCGCCGCCCCTCTCTCTTTATTAAACACTGTGGCTGAGAATAACTCGATTTAGCTGTTCGATGGAGTGGTTGATTTCAGCGATACGGTTGGTGGCGTGTTCGGACCTGTACCGTCTGAATTAATGTTATTGGATGCCTGAATGGCATCTGCATTAATGGATAATGTTCCAGAAGCATTTTGATAATCATTCATTGCGCTCAGTGGGAAATTCCAAGTATAAGTCACTTTTGCTGAATCGCCTACTGGTAAATAGAAGGTATTAGTTTGAACGGGGCCTTCCGCTAAAGATCCCGTGGAAGATGAACCGCTGGAAAAGTAGTTGACTGGTTTGTTATTGGTCTGATAATTTCCAGCAAATTGGGTTCCAGATATTGGTTGCCCTTGCGAATCAAGTAGCTGAACGGTGTAGGTGATGCCAAGGGGATTGTTGTCATTAGGGTAGGTTGCGAAAATGTCAGGTGAAGGTGCTCCATTTATCGTAGACTGCGCTGGCCCTTGAATCAGATTCTCAAGACTTACCCACTCATCGAGTGTTCCGGTGTTTTTGAACGTTAAAGCACCTGTCCCTGTGTCACCAGGTTCTAGGTTGTTGAATGGAATATCACCAGTCCAGCACAAACCTTGGGTATTATCCAATTTAACAGTACCAGCAGCAAAAGTTACAGGTTGATGTGCAGGAGAGCTTGATGCTGTAAACATGGCGAATGATCCGCCAGCAATCATGAGTGCGCCCACGGCAGATGCCGCCATGGTAAGTGCTACTTTACTTGTGAGTCCCATTAAAAAATACCTCCCTTTAGATAGAACCCCTGCCGGGGCGTTGTTTGAATCTTCCTGAGGGAAATGCGATGAATGTGCATGCTATGTACCCGCAGAAAGGTTTCAACCGATGTAAGGTGTTGCTTTTAGTCATCAGTAAGAAAGCAAGCTCATGCTTCGGTGTTGATCTCGACAGTTTTTTTCTTGGCAGCAGCCTCTTTCCGAAAAGCTTGTGTCAGACTGATGATTTGGGAAATGATGAGAAATGCGCCGGGGATGATGAGGACCATAGCCAGGCCCATCTTAGTTCTGATGAAATCCAGGTAATACCCGAGGTAGGGTATAGTAAAGTGATCATAGGTAGCAACCACATTGTTGGCTGGTACAATCCATCCATCTTGAATCGCATTGGCAT
>JAJZAS010000081.1 GCA_021799325.1 Bacillota bacterium
GTGTGAAAACCTTGTGGGCATCCCCTGATAAGCGCCAAACGTGTAAAGAATGTCCGCAGGAACGAGTTCAAACCTCATTTCAAAAAAATCCAGTCCAAAGGACTGGGCAATTTGCATCACGTTTTCTAATGACTTCTCAAACTTTTCCAATTCATCTTTTTGCATCACTCCACCCCCACTCGGGATTCTCCATTTTTTGAAAAAAATAATCGAAGCGCCGAGTAGACATCACTTTTTTCCCGGATTACGGTTTGTCGAAAACGCGGGTGGTGCATGTGGCGAAATGCGCTCATCAGTGTGGAGGTTCGGTTGTACTGGTATCACTGTTCACGATCTGCAAATTCCTCGTCGGCACCTGATAATATTGCATGGCTTCCGCGACGAGCGATTGGGTGCCGGCAACGATCACCAACCCCGCATCTCCTGCCGAGACTTCTGCGGCGTGAAGCGCATCTACAAGGCACCGATTCACATGCGTCGGCACCATTTGGTGAGCCACGTCCGCCAGTTCTTGCAAATTAAAGACGAGGTGCGGGTTTTGCGCCTGTGTCACCCATATTTCCTCCACTTCAGGCGCCAATTCGCTCAGGACGCCAAATCCGTCCTTATCTACCGGAACGCCTACCACCAACACTTTTTTCATAGGAGGAAAAAGCTTTACCACTTCACGCAAATACGCCGCGCTATCGCGGTTGATCGCGCCGTCGATGAGTACCTGTGGGGCGCGCTTTAAGTGCTGCAACCTGCCAGGCCATGTCATGCGCTTGAAGGCAGACGTTACCACCCGCTCATCGAGCGCTTGTCCCAACCATTCTTCCACCGCCACGATCGCCACACTTGCGTTTTCTGCCTGGTTCCTCCCTAAAAGTGGAAGTTCCACCTGGCGGTAACGGGCGCGATTCGTCACTAGATCAAAGCGAGTACCATCAAGCCCCACTTCCACTTTTTCTAAGAAAAAATCCCGTTCCCGCGTGCTTAGCCTCACTACTTGATGATCGGCTTCCTTTTCAAGCTCCGCAAGCGCAATCTCCTCCTGCTTTGCTGCCACCGCCGCCTTCATTCCCGATTCAATGATCGCCGCTTTATTCCACGCGATGTCCTTTAATTCTGGTCCGAGCAAATCGCGATGCTCCAGTTGAATTGGCGTAATGACGGCAAGTTCACCTGCTATCTGATTCACATCGTCAAAACGAGCGCCACGCCCCAGTTCAAATACGTTCACATCAGTTCCCTGATCCTTAAAATAAAGAGCCGCTACACAAGCGACGAGACCAACGGGACCAAAATATTCGCGAGGCTTCATCGCGCCTTGAATCGATTCGATCGAAGGGTACAGATAGGTTTGCCACCTCAGCCACTCATCCTCAGCAATTGCCACACCATTGATCCTAATCCGCTCTGTAAAATCCACCAGATGAGGACTGGTAAAGAGACCCACCTTTAAACCTTGCGCCTCAAGCAAACTGGCAATCAATCGAGAGGAGGATCCCTTCCCTTTGCTTCCTGTCACTTTGATATTGTGTTGGCCTCTGTCTGGCGCCCCCACGCGATCCAATAATTTTCTCGTAAATTGTGGGGTGCGCGTCTCTTTGTCATCACGCCCAAGACGATAGGGTTTCGCCTGATTATAGCTTTGAAACAAATAGCCAATGGCATCGTGGAACGATTCAAACAAGCGTGTTTACCCCTTTATCCATGTTTCTTCAGGTTTTTCGTGGTGAATTCATTGGAAGGGTTGGTGAGCGGATGATCAGGCTTGGCAAAATACGCATCAATCACCTGTTGGGCCATCGGAGCCGCTGCACGAAATCCTTCCCCGGTGACATTCGGAATCACCGCTGCTACAGCGATTTCCGGATGATTATAGGGAGCATACCCAACAAACACCGAGTTGTTCTTCCCCGGATTTCCAGACTCTGCCGTACCTGTTTTGCCTGCCACATTGACTTTATCATTGCCAAAATAATAGGTAGCCGTGCCAAGCGATCCATGTGTAGCTAATTCCAATGACTGTTGGATGATCTTCAGGTATTTTTCTGGCACAGGTACCTTATCGATCAGATGAGGCTTGTAGACTTTAACCACTTTACCTTGCGATGTCGTGATCTCATGCACAAGTTGTGGCTGGTAACGGTAGCCACCATTGGCGATCGCTGCGATGTAAGTGGCAAGGCCAATCGTCGAGTACGCCTCTTCCTGACCAATGGCGGCAGCGGGCAGATCATATAATGTGGGCGGATTAGCGTAGGTAACATACCCAGGCATTTCCCCCGGTAAATCTACCCCTGTTAAGGAAGTAAGGCCAAATTTTTTCCCTAAATCATTAATCTGGTTTAGCGCATGCACGCGGCCACCGGTTAACCATGCACTGATGTTACTGGGCGGATTATTGGTATTGAAGTGGCCCATATTGAGGCCCACCTGATAAAAATACGTGTCGTCCGAGACCTCAATCGCTTCTTTTAAGCCAACCCAGCCAAAGCCGCCAAGGTTCCAGTTATGCATGAAATACGTCCCGATTTGCAGACCGCCTCGATCAAGCACTTGCAAATTCGGCGTCATTTCATGATGGATAAGGGCAGCCATCGCCGTCAACATTTTCTCTGTGGATCCCGGCATGTAAAGGCCAGAAATGGCGCGGTTAAATCCCGCATTGTTAGTCAAGTACTGCTGGTAATGCTGATTGGAAATCCCGCCAATCCACCACTCGGGATTATACGTGGGATAACTTGCCATGGCGAGCACGGCTCCTGTATGCACATTCAGGACAACGATCGTACCGGAATGTACATTGGTTTCCCCTACGCCGCGCAAAAAATTGATCCGTTGCAGCAGCGCCTGCTCCGCCACTTTTTGAAGCGGACCGTCGAGATTCAAGACCAGGTTGTTGCCCGCTTTTGCGGGAACGCTCACAATCCCTTGATTCAAAGGAATCCCTGCAGGAGAAACGGGGATTTTTTCTTCTCCGTATTGCCCTCTTAACACACTTTGATAAGACTGTTCCAACCCCGACAGCCCGACGAGCGCATCTTTGGGATACCCCTGCGCCTGATACTGATTCCATGCACTCGCAGGAATAGGCCCAATAAAGCCGATTTCATGCGCCCCCAATTCGCCAAGCGGATACACCCGTTGCGGCACCGTCATCATGAGCACACCAGGCAAATCATCCCGATGCTCCGCGATGAACGCCATCTCCCTGGGAGTAGCTTGGTTCACCAACGTCACTGTAGGCTGCAGTTGGTTTTGGTTGAGCATCATGTTTTCTATGGTTTTTGCTTTCATACCAAGGACAGGAGCGAGTTCTTTCGCCACTTTCGGCGCAGAATAAGAGTCGTTGGGATATCTGATATAAAGTATTTGATAGACGGGAATATCAGCGGCAAGCACGTCCCCCTCCCGGTCAAAAATCCAACCGCGAGATCCTGGGATCGGCAACGAACTGAAATTCTGTACAGCCACATCTGTCTGGAATTGCTGCGCTTCCGTAATTTGCAAATAACCTAGCCGCACGATCAGGGACGACGTCGCCAGGGCAGCGGCAAAAAACAGCAGCTGTATACGCTTGACTGTTTTAGGCTGCAATTTGCCGCGTGGATTTATTTCTTTCATTTTTTATACACCACTCTACGAATCATTCGAAGTCTATTTTAACGGATGAACCTGAAGTCGTCATGATTTTTTATTGAGGACACATTTAGCGCCGAAAGGAAGGCACGCACCCGCTCAGCCTGGCTTTTTTCCCCGTTTTGCAGCCAGGCCCTGCGCTCATCCTCGCTCCATAATAGCAAATCTGAATGCAGACGTACGTCAATATTTAAATTTTTCCTTTTCGCCAACCCAATCTCCCCTTAGGTTGAATGAACATGTCACGCTTCCCATACACATAAAGTGCAATACTGCCTAGGAGGAAAATCTTTTGCCAAATCCACTAAAAGCCGCCATTTATCTGCGAAAATCCCGGGCTGATATGGAGGCGGAGGCTCGCGGCGAGGGAGAAACACTTTCCCGCCACAAACGAGCGCTGCTCCAATTGGCCAGTGATTATCATTATCTTGTATGCGAAATCTATCAAGAAATAGTATCCGGTGATCAACTTGCGTTGCGTCCGCAGGCGCAACTAATGCTACAGGCGGTCTCGAAGGGTAGTTTCCACGCTGTGCTCTGCATGGACCTAGATCGCCTTGGAAGAGGCAATCTGATCGACCAAGGTATCATTCAACAGGTGTTCAAGTCATCTGGCACGCTCGTGGTGACGCCTCGCAAAATCTACGATCTGCGTGACGAATGGGATGAAGAATGGTCGGAATTTGAAGCTTTTTTTGCTCGAAGAGAACTAAAAATGATCACCAGACGCTTGCAACGTGGACGACGTTACAGTGCAGCAGAAGGCAAAAGCATCAGCCAACGCCCGCCCTATGGTTACAATCGAAACGAACACCTACGACTGGAGCCTGATCCTACCACGGCACCCATCGTGAAGCAAATTTTTGATTGGGCCAATCTCGGAATCAGCCAAAGGGAAATCGCCAGAAGGCTAAACGCAAATGCCGTCCCCTCGCCAAAAGGAGGGACGTGGGGCGCCTCTACCATCGCCTTTATCTTGCATAACCATGCGTACACCGGAACCATTGTCTGGGGCAAAAACCGGTTTCTGAAAAGCGGCGCCAAGTATCTTAAAGAACATGTGCCGGAAGAGTTGTGGATCAAAAAAGAGCATGCGCACCCTGCACTAATCGCGAAGGAAGATTTTACAGCATTTAAGCCAAGTCCAACTTCGGATGTGTCCATGCCATCAACCACCCAGCATGAACTTGCTTCGCTGATCCTTTGTTATCACTGCCATCGACCGATGCAATTCAGAAAATCCTACGGAAAAAGGCAGGATCGTTTGCTCTGCGCTACCCCTCGTTGCCCCTGCAAAAGCATCGCCTATTCGTTGCTGCAACATAAACTGTATGAGACCATCCTTCACTTATATGAGTTTGCGAAAGATGACCCCCTCATTGCGGGCGCTGATCTTACTCTTTTTACTGCGCTAACCACATCCTCGCCGCCGGCTTGGCAACGACAAGCATTGATACAAGTGGTGGATCGCATCACTTATCGTAGGGACCGGGATTGGCCAGATGATCATCCGGTACAGTTAGAAATTTGGTTGAAATTTTAACGCATTTTATTCAAAATATTCGCTTGTGAAATGATTGACAATCTTTTTGCTTATGATAGTATTTCCGTAATGATTGTTTTGTAATAAGCACTTATCGTCACGCGGCGGGCACCTTTATGATAAAGGCGTTTGTCGCGTTTTTCACGCGCTAATTTATGGGTATTTTTTTGTGGGTACTGTACAGCGATACTGATTGATCTCTCCATACCCAAAGACATTGCACTCCTCCATTAACTCGTTCACCAGTTGTACGCATCGTTCGTTATCAGAGGTGAGATTGTCACCGTCTGAAAAGTGAAAAGGATACACATTGTAGCGATCTGGCGGGTATTCGGTGTGTACCAGATCGAGCGCCATCTGATAGGCAGATGAACAAATCGTTCCGCCACTCTCCCCCTTGCTGAAAAATTCAGCTTCACTGACCCTTTTGGCTTCCGTATGATGGGCAATGAATTCCATCTTCACATTCTGGTACTTGCTGCGCAGGAACCGTGCCATCCAAAAGAAAAAAGTCCGGGCAATGTACTTCTCAAACGTCCCCATTGAACCAGAAGTATCCATCATCGCGATCACCACGGCCTGTGACTCTGGTTTTACCACGTCTTCCCAAGTTTTGTAACGCAAATCATCCAAGTGGATGGAAGTGTTTGCGGGTTTCCCTGACAGCGCGTTGCGTTTCATCGCCTCCAGCAATGTTCGTTTTTTTTCGATATTGCCTTGTAACCCGGTCTTGCGCACATCCTTAAAATCGACATTAGGCGAGGTGACAAGGTCCGGTGATTTTTCTTCCAAATTCGGCAATTCAAAATCGGCGAACATCACTTCCGCGATTTCTTCCATCGACACACCGACTTCGTAATAATCAATTCCTGGTCTATCCCCAGCGCCACTAGCGGCATCACCCTGATTGCCCTTGTCTTTACCAAGGACATCTCCCACCTTGGAATTCCCCTGTCCTTGACCCGCGTGATCACTTTTGTCAAAGTGATAGCGAAAATGGTATTCCTCTAGCGACCGGATAGGAATTTTCATGATGTTTTTCCCGTCCGTCATGATGAGGCCTTCTTCACTGATGATGTCCGGCAGGTTTTGCCTGATGGCTTCTCTCACTTTTTCCTGGTGCCTTGCCTGATCCTGCTGACCCTTGCGGTGAAGCGACCAATCATCCTGGCTAAGTGAAAAGCGAGGCGTTGCCACGTTGCTCCCCTCCTTTAGCGGTTCAGCAAACTGCCTGTATATTGCAAAAGTTCATTCGCACAGACGGCGCAATAGCCGTGTTCATCCATCAACCGCTTGCTCACTTCATTGAGTTTTTTCAATTGATTTTGGTCAGGTGTCTTGGTGGAGGTGGTGATCTTCACCACGTCTTTGAGGTCGGCAAACAGTTTTTTTTCGATCGCTTCTTTTAGCCGTTCGTGTGACTGATAATCAAACCGCTTCCCGCGCCTAGCGTAGGTGGAGATGCGGATCAGGATTTCTTCGCGAAATGCTCGTTTGGCGTTTTCCGAAATGCCTATTTGCTCTTCAATGGATCGCATCAGTCTTTCATCCGGATCGATTTCATCCCCTGTGATAGGATCTTTGAGTTTTTGCCAGTTGCAATAGGCTTCCA
>JAJZAS010000082.1 GCA_021799325.1 Bacillota bacterium
GCACACTTTTTCGAAATCCGGGGAACTAGAGACTTCACTACTAATGGCCATTGCCAAACGACTTGTTGATCTTGAGCAAAAAAGTGCCACTCGTCATGCTGCTATCCAAGCCACAGAGCAGGCCGGCCAACAATATTGGACATATATGGAAGGTGCATTGCTAGAAAATGTTCAATCCATGTGGATAAAAGGGGGAAATTCACAAACTGTCGTCTAATCGTCACATCCTCATCTTGAGTTAATTCAGTATTATCTTTAAAAATGATAGTAGATGCAGTTTAGTAGCACTTATCCCATGGCAGGGGATTTGTTATGCTGCGAAAGCATGCGATTTCATTTTATAATGAGGATCGGGAGGTGGACTTTTTTTACCGCGCAATAGCCTTGAAAAAAGGAGTGTGAAATGAAGTTTGATTAAGCGAACTTACGATTGGATTGACGAGCGACTGAATATCACTCCGCTTTGGCGGGATATTGCAGATCATGAAGTGCCAGCACACGTCAACCCTGCCACAAAAATGTCCGCTTTTGTTTATTGCTTTGGTGGACTTACATTTTTAATTATTGTTACTCAGATTTTGTCAGGCATGTTCTTATCTATGTACTATGTTCCTGATATTAATAACGCCTATTACAGCGTTCAATATATTACCAATCAGGTCTTGCTCGGAAATGTGGTCCGTGGGATGCACTTCTGGGGAGCTTCCTTAACCATTATCATGGTCTTTTTGCACATGCTTCGTGTGTTTTTTACCGGCGCGTACAAAGCGCCAAGAGAACTCAACTGGGTTGTCGGCGTATTGTTGTTCTTCATTGTTCTCGCCTTTGGTTTTACCGGATACCTGTTGCCATGGGACCAAAAAGCGTACTGGGCGACCTCAGTGGGTGCGCAAATCGCTGAACAAGTGCCTATTCTTGGACCATATATCAGACTGCTTCTGGTTGGTGGTTCCACAGTGGGTGCGTTGACACTAACTCGCTTCTTTGCGATTCATGTGTTCTTCTTGCCAGCTGCGCTCCTCGTATTGTTAGGCGCTCACTTCCTGATGATTCGCAAAGCAGGGATCGCTGGACCCATGTAATATCTGGTAATTTGTAACGACCAACAAGCGAGGAGGTATAGGCATTGTCTTCTTCTGAAGATCCAAGGGAAAAACTTTCCGATGCCCCACGTCATCGGCGGACGTATCGGGAATTACACGATGGACGAGAGCCGTTTTTCCCGAACTTCTTATTAAAAGAATGGATCATAGGCGCGATGTTTATCGTCGGCTTTCTGATCTGGGTGCTTTTAAATAAAGTGGGCCTCGGAAGTATTGCGAATCCGAATGATTCCAGCTATATTCCGGTTCCTGACTGGTACTTCCTTTTTCTCTATCAGGCCTTGAAATATTATCCCGGTAATGGTGAAGTTTTTGGTGCATTTTTAGTACCGGTAATTGTTACTTTGTTACTTATCTTCTTGCCATGGATTGATTGGAGCAAAAACCGTCGTCCATTCAAGAGGCCTTTGGCCACTGCATCCATGGTGCTAGTCATCATCATGATGTCTTGGTTAACCGCAGAAGCTTGGGCTCAGCACCAAGCGGAAGTTGGCGGATCTGCAGCGGGTGGCAGCAGTAGCAGTACGAGCGGCTTACCCTTTGCTGTCCAGCATCCAACAAGCACAGCACTGATGGCCACTTCGATGCCAGGGTATCAATTGTTTGAAAACACCTGCGCAGGTTGCCACGGTCAAAATCTTGAAGGTTCAGTCGGTCCTGAGCTTCGTGGTATCGGTAATGTGGCGAGTTCTTCGCAACTGTTGCCCGTTATCACAAAAGGCTTTCCACCAAACATGCCTCCAGGTGGTGGGCTTACTAACAAAAGTCAACTTCAACAAATTGCGGATTGGTTATCTCAACAAAAACAAAAATAAAAAAAAGCCGTTTGCCTTCGCGCAAGCGGCCTTTTTTTTCGCTTTTTTTTCCTTGCGATTATCGAGTAAAACCCTCACCGAGCACATCATGCACTTCATTTAATACGACAAACGCTTTTTCATCGAGAGAATGAACCAGTTGCTGCAAATGGACGATCTCATTTCGGCTAATGACGCAATAGATGACTTGTTTTTCATCACCCGTAAATCCTCCCTGGCCGGATAAAAGGGTGGTACCTCGACCAAGGTCATCATGGATTTGGTTCGCTATTTCTTGCCATTTATCGCTGATTATCAGCGCTGCTTTTGACGAAGAGACACCTTCTATGACAAAATCCACGACGCGGCTAGCGACAAAAAGAGCAACCAGTGAATACATAGCGGTTTCTTTACCGATTACGATAGCAACGAGTGTAATGACAACTACATCAATCGCAAAAAGCAATCTTCCCATACTAAAGCCATAGAGATGATTGGCGATTCTCGCCAAAATATCGGAACCTCCAGTAGTACCGCCTGTTCGAAAAATCAGCCCCAATCCTAGTCCACAGATCACTCCACCATAAAGTGCTGCTAAGAGTCGGTCATTGGTGGGCTGGGAAAAATGTTGCGTCAAAATCGTAAATACGGATACCATGATAACCCCTAAAAGGGTTTTTCCAATAAATAACTTTCCGAAAAATTTCCACCCCAAAAATAATACAGGAATGTTCAATATAAAATAAGAGATCCCAAGTGGAATTTTCAATTTATAGAGGGCGATAATTGAGAGGCCAACAAATCCTCCTTCTGCCAAATGGTTTCCCACAATAAATGCGTTAAGACCTACGGAATAAATAAAACTGCCCACCACAATCAACAATACATTGAGCCAATGCTTCATTACTTCACCTCTTCATGTTACATCCTTGAATAATCATTATACATTCCATTTTCTCTTTTTTTCCTGCATCATCACCATCATGAGAATAAAAAATCCAAAAACACCAAACCAGGGATAGAACCAACCCACCACGCGTGAAAATCCAATTTGGGCAAACACATACGCTCCAAGCAAACTGATCATCAACCAAGTTAAAAAAGATCCTTTCGTATGAGTTGCCAGTTCGCTTGCAAGTCCAAACGCATTAGCCAATAACGTCGAATAAATCTCAGCGCCAATGGCAATTAGCACTCCGCCTTGTAAAAAAGCAGGGAGTGTCTTTGCAATAAAAGCCATAGGAATCTCCTGCAGGTGGATCGCTTGTTGATTCACCAGCACCAGATGAATGAGGACCATTAACACCCCTAACCCAATAGAACCAAAAAGACTGCCAAATAGTCGCACCTTGGCTTCTGGATGAAGGGATCCCAGAGGAACGAGTACTGGCAGCGACAATCCCACGTTAAATCCAAGATACGAAAACGCCATCAACATCTGCCATATCGGGATGTTCATCGTCGGTTCTGCGATAGAATGGAACCATTGCAGTGTCGACAGAGTGTGCAAATGATAAAGCGTCGAAAACATCACCCATATCAGCATAAATGGGACAATAAAAGTATTTGCTACAATAATTCCTTGAATCCCAAAATACAATAATACGATGGTGGCCCATACGCATACCAACGTACTGATGTAAAGAGGCCATCCGGCTACCTGTTGAAGAAGTGCACCACCGCCTGCGATCATGGCGATGTTCAACCCGAAAATCGTCAATAACAAGAGGCTGTTTACAATTACACTGCCTTTTTTCCCAAGTAAGTGTTTGGATAGATCTGCAAAAGAGTCGACTTGAAATCGTGGCCCCAGATGAAGCGCGTAAACTCCAAACAAAAAAAACAAAAGTGCTGTGAACGCTATTCCCCATAAAGCAAATGGCCCATTTTTTGAGAAAAATTGCCAAACTTCTTGTCCCGATGCAAAACCTGCTCCCACCACTGTGCCCACATAAGTGACAGTAATTTGAAAAACGGCGCTCCATTGCTTTTTTTTCACCGCATTCACCTCACCGTTTATTCCTATTAATTGGTCAACACAACTATGCTTGCTTGTACTATTCATTCGTGTTGCCACGTAGAATCAAACGGAAGGAGGAAAGAAGGTGAATCATTTACAAGCCATCTTTTTGGGAGCACTTCAGGGTATCAGCGAATTTCTGCCAATCAGTAGCTCTGGTCATGTATTACTTTTCCAAAAATTACTTCACATTCAAACCTCATCGTTGCTGCTTGATATCAGCTTGCACTTGGGCACTCTACTCGCACTGATCATCGCGCTTCGCAGGGAACTGATTCACCTGATCCGGCATCCGCGCGATCCGATGTGGATATTGTTAATCATGGGAACAGTGCCTACAGTCTTCATTGCGATTGTATTTCAGTCATTTATTGAAAAAGCTTTTCAAACGGGGGAAACACTTGGAGCAGAATTTTTGATCACAGGCATTTTACTTCTCTTATCTGAAAACCGTTATCAACAACAGCGCGAGTCCACTAGTCAAATAAGTATCTCCCAAGCGCTTCTCATCGGTTGTGCACAGGGTGCCGCCATCATGCCGGCGTTATCTCGATCTGGCCTGACGATGTCTACTGCCATTGGACTCGGTATATCGCGTGAAGAAGCAGTGAGATTTTCCTTCCTCATGTCCATCCCAGCCATTCTTGGTGCTTCTATTTTTGCGATCAAGGACCTTTCTTCCGTCCCGTCCCCACTCGTCTCCTCCCTGGTTTTGGCACTGATCACCAGTGCGTTCTTTGGGTATCTGGCTATTCGATTTTTATTACAATGGGTGAGTCGGCACAGTATCAAACCTTTTGGCTACTACACCTTCACACTCGGAATCTTGCTATTACTAAACCAGTGGATTTTTCATATCGTTTCGTAAACGGGATCGATTATAATGATAGGGTGTGATTAATGGAATTTTTTATTTTTGAAGGGATGAATGCGATGAAACTCAGTAGTAAATGGAACATGGGAATCTATTTGACTATCCTCAGCATCGTCGCATCTGGCACGGTCACCGCCTTTGCAGCAACTCCTAATTATGCGGCTTTTGGTGACTCGATCACTTTTGGATACGGGCTCACCAAATCGTCGACTGTTCCCTCAACGCTTGCTTATCCGAACCTGACAGCAGAAATTACCGGTATGAAAGTATACGATGAAGGGATCAGTGGCCTCACGAGTGATGGCCTGATTCAATTGCTGCAATCAGGCAAATACGATGCGGTTCTCAAAAACGCTGACAAGATCACCGTTGATATTGGTAGTAACGACTTGCTGCAAACAGCCGCACCTTATTTGTTAGCAGAATCGACACCACCCCCCAATGTGCTGATGACGATGCAAAGTGCCATCAACAGCTATGCAAATAAACTAGACACGATCATCCATTTGATCCAAACAAAAAGCAAGGCACAACTGGTTCTGCTGGATCTTTATAACCCATTGCCGCCGGGTGTACCCCTTTATCCACTCGGAGAATCTGAAATTGGCGCGATGAATAGGGTGCTGGTACATGTCGCTTATCAGTATCACCTGCCAGTGGTGGACGTGGCAAGCCTTTTCCGCGCCAAAGAATGGCTGTATGTCAGGTTGCTAGAAAATGACGTACACCCTAATGCATTGGGGCAGTCTGCTATTGCGGGAGATTTGTTGCGCGTTTGGACAAATCCATCAGCATATGTACCAAAAGCGTACGCCACCTTGCTCCATCCTGTTGGCAAATGGGCAAAAGGCACTGTGGTTAATGTGCTTTCCACGAAAGGCTCGACTTGGAAAGTTCAGCCTGAGGAAACGAAGCGGCTCGCTATCACAAGTATCCCTTCAAGTAGCCTCAGTTCACTTTTTTATCGATACGAACAGTCAGCCCATTTTCAAACCATTCATGTTAGTGGAAATCTCGGTGGAAGATTGTTGGTAGATTTGGCTCCCGTATCGCTCAACTCGCCAATCATGACCGTCAACCATTCGGTCTATGCGCCGCTTACTGAAGTGGCTCATGCACTTGGTTACACGTTATCCTGGCAACCATCGTCTCACAATGTGTGGATTACAGGCAATACGAGCGGTGGATCATCCACCAGCCATTCTCAAAAAGCCAATGCATCGTCCATCACTGTAAAAAAAGCTAAATTATCAATTACTTACTCGGGAATTGGTATAGAAGTCAATGGCGCAAGGATTCCCACCCCCCAATTTGGAGAGGAACCCTTTTTCTATCATCAACAGCTCTATGTCTCCCTCTCTGATATCAATCAAATGTTTGACACTGTATCCAAAGTAGCTGGCAACTCTCTTTTCATTCAACGAGTCCCACCGCTAATGAACCAGAATACCATCCGTAAACGGGCTAATAAGTAAATACCTAATGAAAGAATCAGACTAATGACCAGCATCAAAAGCCCGGTAGCCATGGCAATGTAGGAAGTATGCAAAAGATTTATCGGCCCGGTTTGGATGGGAGCAAGTGTATAGATGGCATGGGGGAACAACCCTGCCAGATACCTGTTGAAGTGACTGCGAAAAAGGACGTAAGTGATGCCACCAGCTAGTAGCGCATGGTACACTCGCGCAAGAAAATAGGGGCGCATCCGGATATCTGTCTTCGTCAATACACTTGCCACCTGTGCGTGTACGGAAAGTCCGCTCCATGCGATGATCGCACTGACCATGCTGATTTTTTGGATGAGTGGAGCGGCTGCCTGTGCTGTTGTGGCGGAACCGATATCAATCTCAAATATACCGTTGATCATGGGTTGTATCAGATGCTGATTCAAGTGCAATAATTGAAATACAACTGTAAATATAGGGGTAGTCAAG
>JAJZAS010000083.1 GCA_021799325.1 Bacillota bacterium
CTCCCAGAGACAAAAATCGGCGAATGGTGGGATTCCATGCGGTATAGAACGAAAATGCCTGTTGATAGGGAAAATAAAGCAGTTCTGGACGACTTACTTTCATGGCACCCTGCCATCCTGCACCACTATCGCCAAATCGCAAAAAGCGGACACCCCCCGTCTCCCCAACAAACACCTGTTGATAGGGAGAGGGGCGGCGAAATAATGATTTTACGTTTGATTCATTGCGTCTCATGCAAGAAATGAGCGTGCCAAATTGGCCATTTCAATTGCAGTCACCGCTGCATCCCAGCCTTTATTGCCCGCTTTTGTACCAGCACGCTCAATCGCTTGTTCGATCGTGTCCGTCGTCAACACGCCAAACACCACCACTACGCCTGTCTGTAAGCTTGTCGTAGCTATCCCTTTGGCAGTTTCCGACGCGACATAATCAAAATGTGGCGTGGACCCGCGAATGACAGCTCCAAGGGCTACGACCGCATCGTATTTTTTGGTTTCTGCCATTTTCTTGGCGATAAAAGGAATTTCAAACGCGCCCGGCACCCAGGCAATGTCGATGTCTGCTTCACTTACGCCATGACGCAAAAACGCATCGTTCGCTCCGTTGAGTAAACTTTTGGAAATAAAATCATTAAAACGGGAAACCACTATTCCCACCTTTAATCCCTGACCAATCAGTTTGCCTTCAAACACTTGTCCCATTCCTGGTACACTCCTTTAGCGATCGCATCGATTCTAATTTAGCAAATGCCCCAATTTGAGTTTTTTCGTTAACAAGTATCTTTCATTATACTCGTTTGCATCGATCAAAAGTGGGGATCTTTCCACCACATCAAGTCCGTGGCCGTGCAGACCCTTAATTTTTCTAGGATTATTAGTGAGAAGTTTGATTTTTCCCACGCCAAGATCATGCAATATTTGCGCACCAATCCCATAATCCCGCAGATCCGCGTCAAATCCTAGTTCTGCATTTGCCTCCACCGTGTCTAGACCCTGTTCTTGCAATTGATAGGCGCGGATTTTATTGATGAGGCCGATTCCTCTGCCTTCCTGGCGCATGTACACCAATACGCCCTTTCCTTCCTGCGCGATCTGACGAAGCGCCGCATCCAGTTGCGGACCGCAGTCGCATCGCAAGGAGCCAAACACATCCCCTGTCAGGCATTCGGAATGCACGCGTACTAACGTTGGTTCATCAGGCATAATATCGCCCATGACGAGCGCTAGATGTTCTTTCCTGTCCACCGAGTTAGTGAAGACAATGATCTTGAATTCGCCATACTCAGTAGGCAAAATGGCTTCTGCCGCCCGTTCCACCAATTTTTCTTTACTCTTTCGATACGCGATAATATCTTCGATTTTCACCATATATAACCCGAATTGATTGGCTATCTCCAGCAAATCCGGGACTCTTGCCATGGTCCCGTCTTCTTTTAAGACTTCGCAGATTACGCCTGATGGATCGACTCCAGCAATTTTGGCAAGGTCCACTGCCGCCTCTGTATGACCGGCTCTTCGCAATACGCCGCCGTCTTTGGCAACTAAAGGGAAAATATGACCTGGGCGGCGAAAGTCTTCCGCTTTGCTAGTCGGATCAATTAGCGACTGAATCGTCGTGGAGCGTTCAATAGCAGAAATTCCTGTTGTGGTGGAGGTGTGATCGACAGATACCGTAAATGCCGTATGATGGTTGTCCGTATTCACCTTTACCATCGGTTGCAAATCAAGCCTGTTCGCCCGATCCTCCGTGATGGGGACACAAACCAGTCCCCTGCCGTGCGTGATCATAAAGTTGATGGTTTGCGGCGTCGCAAATTCAGCCAATGCGACAAAATCACCCTCATTTTCCCTATCTTCATCGTCCACTACAATGATGACCTGTCCTTGTTTCAGCGCGGTTACCGCTTCGTCAATTGTCGCAAATTGCATCGTGCACACCTCTTTTAAATGATACTCAGTATCCCCACTTTTGTAGTTTTTCGAAAGTAATCCCTGTTTGCATCTCTGTGCGAATGGGATGGCCATGTAATTTTTCCGCGTACTTTCCCATTTGGTCTACTTCCAGGTTGACTTTATTACCTACCCCGGCTTTGTGCAGTGTGGTTTGGGCCGCAGTATGTGGAATAATCGATACCCGAAAAGACGCCCGATCTGTATCCATCACCGTCAGGCTGATTCCATCCACTGCGATGGACCCTTTCGAAACAATATAGTGTAGCAGCGCCGCATCGGTTTTGACTGTCAGGACCCTTGCGTTGTCTTCCGTTTGTATATGGGTGATGCTTCCGACCCCGTCCACGTGTCCCGCTACCATATGTCCGCCAAAACGCGAATCTGCCCTCATCGCCCGCTCCAAATTGACGGCAGCCCCTTCTGCAAGATTAGCGAATGTAGAGTGCCTTACTGTCTCAGGCACCACATCCACCGCCAGATGGTTGCCTTGTATTTTCACCACAGTTAGGCATACTCCATTAACGGCTACACTGTCTCCAATCGCCACGCCGTCATGAGCCACAAAGGGAGCAGCAATCACTAGCCTGCGGCCATTTCCGGAATTGCCGATTTGAACGAGGGTGCCCACTTCCTCCACAAGTCCAGTAAACAACTTATTCGCCTCCCGTCATAGAATCCGGGTACACCACATCACCAATTGTTAACACATCCTGATCAAAAATACGATGCTCCACATGACTCAATTCCAACGCCTCCTGCATCGTTAAAGGATGTCGCCACGACAGTAAACCATTTCCTCCACCAAGCAGTTTAGGCGCATGAAAAATCCACACCTGATTGACCAGCTTCTCTTCCATAAAGGCGGATGCCACGCGTTGTCCTCCTTCAAGCAAAAGGTGGAGGTATCCCTTTGTAGCTAGAAAACGCATGGCTTCGCGAAGCGGAACGTGTTCATTTTGAGATGGCAATCGAACCACTTCTATCCCCTGTTCCTTAAGCATGATTTCCTTGTCTATAGGGGCCAATTCAGTAGTCACTATCATCGTGTGGCTGCGCTGATCCGTGACGAGGCGCGAATCCGAGGAAATTCTCAAATATGAATCGAGCACGACACGTACAGGAGACTTTGCCTCTTCACCCAGTCTCACCGTGAGTTGCGGATTGTCTTTACGAACAGTTTCCACCCCGACGACAATCGCGTCCACCCTGCTACGCAAGCGATGAACTTCTTCCCGTGATGCTGTGGAAGTAATGTATAGGCTATCACCCGTACTTGCAGCAGTATATCCGTCAAGTGTGGCGGCAAGTTTCAAGGTGACAAACGGCAATCCGGTTTTGACGAAATGGAAAAATGGCTGGTTCAACGCTTCTGCCTGCTCACGCTGCACGCCGACTTCGACATCGATTCCCGCTTCTCGTAGCTTAGAAATGCCAAGTCCCGCCACTTTTTCGAAAGGGTCCTGCATGGCCACTACCACTTTTTTTACCTCTGCATGGATAATTGCGTCCACACAAGGTGGGGTTTTGCCGTAATGGGCACAGGGTTCGAGAGTGACGTACATGGTGCTTTCTTTCGCTTCAGGTCCTGCCATTTGCAGCGCATGGATTTCCGCATGAGCTTCCCCCGCTTTCAGGTGAGCACCCATTCCGATCACGCGCCCTGACTTTACTAAAAGTGCCCCCACTGCCGGATTGGGACTGGTTTGTCCCCTCGCCATTTTCGCTAGCTGAATGGCCATTTGCATGTATTCACGGTCTTGCGTCAACTGTTCTCTTCCCCCCTTGCCCAAAAATAAAAGCGCCTCATCTTCCTGGGGCGCAGCGAAAAAAGTGAGGCCATATCCTCACCTTTATCCTTCTTGCATCCGGACTATACCGTCGGTACTGGAATCCCACCAGTTCGTGCCATGTGGCTCGTGGACTTCGCATGATGCGTCACCACCGATCGGGAATTGGCATTTGCCTCACCCTGCCCCGAAGGAGTACGATTAATTTGTTATAATCAGTATACAAGTGTTGTCATCCTATTGCAAAGCGAAACATATAGGAAAGGAATTTTATAATTGCGCAAATGGATAAAGACCATCGGATATGTTTTCGTCATTCCCTCCACCATATTATTGGCCATGTCCACGTCAGTTCGTGCAGACACTGGCAATACGACTCCTCCTACACTGCTTGCTCAAAGCGCTGTGCTAATGGATATGACCACAGGCCAAATCATCTATGAAAAAAATCCTTATGAAAAGCTCTATCCAGCGAGTATTACCAAAATCATGACCGCGCTTCTTGCACTCAAATACGGTCATTTAAACGACCCTATCAAGGCATCTGTCAACGCAGTAAACCAGGAGCCTGATAAAGTTTATCTTGTACCGGGTGAAGTGCACTCACTTCAGCAGATGCTATACGGTCTATTGATTGATTCTGCCAACGATGCGGCGGTCGCTATTGCGGAGCACTACGGCGGATCGGTCAAAGGCTTTGCCAATATGATGAATCAGGAAGCCAAACAATTGGGCGCAATCAACACTCATTTTGTCAATCCAAACGGCCTTCAAAACGCCAATCATTACACCTGCGCTTACGATATGGCACTGATCGCGAGACAGGCGATGCAAAACCCTGAATTCCGGAAAATAGTCTCTACAAAATATTATTTGTGGAAGGGAAAAGAATGGACTTCGGATTTATCGAACCTCAATGAAATGCTTTGGTCCTATCCGGGGGCAAACGGGGTAAAGACAGGCTGGACAGATCAGGCCGAGCAAACCATGGTGGTCACCGCCACGCGAAATGGTCACACCTTGCTCGCTGTGCTGATGAAGGTGCCCCTACTTGGGGAGATGCAGACAGATGCCACGAATCTATTGAATTATGGATTCTCTTCTTTCAAGGAATCGACGATTCTACCTGCCGGAACAAAGGTGGCCTCCCTGTCTTTAGGCGGCCACCACGCCACGTTATCACTAGAAAGTCCACTCACCGCTCTGATGCCGGCCCATCAAACGAAAAAAACTTCTACAAGCATTACCATTCCGAATTCATTTACGAATGTGCCGGTTGCTCAAGGTTTGGAATCGATTCGTGATAATCGTTCGCCAATCCCCCTTGTTTCACCAAGTCCCATCGTACATTCGCTGATCATCGCTCCCATTGCATATGGTGTGCAAAAAGGAGCAGTCATCGGGTCAGCGACCATTGATTTTGAACACATGAAGATGACTTTGCCATTGCAAATTGACGAGACGATTCCGGTTCCTGTCACACCACCAAGCAGGCTGCCTGAATTTCCTGCACTCAGTTTGACACTGGTATGCTTAGGATTTTCACTCATTGGTAGGGCTGGAATCAAGAGAACGAACAAGAAAAAAAGCCGTTCAAGTGTGATGGTTTATCCTCGTGCCATGGACAAATGAGCAGTGCGCGTTCCACCACGAAACCGTTGAATGATCGTGCCGAACCATGGCATAAAAGATCCCATGGTTCCTGCAACACCCTGAAATATTTGTACGAAACGAGCAATCCTTGGTATCCAGGACAGGATGGTAAGCATTGGATTCCCTCCTCGATACCAGGGTATGCTTTATCTTCTTTTTTGTATGGACTCCTAACTAAATGGAGAAAAATCTACATCCATTTCAAGATTTAAAAGGTCGACATATGTTTCTCTGCGCAATACAAGTTTGGCTTTGCCTTCACGAACAAATACGACAGCAGGTCTTGGAATACGGTTGTAATTACTTGCCATCGAATAATTGTAGGCGCCAGTACAAAAGACGGCTAGTAAATCACCTGGCTCTGCTTTTGGTAACTCGATGTCCCAGATCAACATGTCTCCGCTCTCGCAAGCCTTGCCGGCAATTGAGACAAGCTCTTCCTGATTTTCGTTCAACCTATTGGCAATGACCGCTTCATATTTAGCTCCATATAGCGCAAGTCTGGGATTGTCCGTCATGCCACCATCCACTGCGACATAGGTTCGCAGTCCCGGTATTTCTTTTCTGCTCCCCACACGGTAAATGGTGGTTCCCGCTTCCGCTACAATGCTTCTACCTGGCTCGAGCATGATAAGCGGTAGGCTCATGCCGTCACTTTCATAGGCTTTTCGAGCAGCCAGCACCACTTCTTCCACCAGTCTTTCGAGTGGCATTGGCGTATCTTCACTGGTGTAGCGAATGCCAAGTCCGCCACCAAGATTGAGGACGTGCGTCAACACGTCGAATTCTCTTTCTAATTTCAAAGACAAATCTGCCATGCGTTTTGCTGCCACGCCAAACCCTTCCGCATCGAAAATTTGGGATCCAATATGCGCGTGTAACCCCATCAGGCGCATGCGTGGGTATTTTTTGATGGCAATAATGGCTTCTTCCACCTGACCACTGTAGAGATCAAACCCAAATTTCGAGTCTTGTTGTCCGGTTGAAATAAAATCATGGGTATGTACGTCGACTCCGGGTGATACTCGAATCAGGATATCGATAGATTGACCCGTTCTGCTCAATATCTCCCCTAAGAGATCAATTTCGTGAAAATTATCGACGACGATCAGCCCGATTTGAGAGGCAACCGCCAATTCCAGTTCTTCTTTTGTTTTATTGTTGCCATGCATCAGAATATGGTTCGGATGAAACCCAGACTGGAGCGCGGTAAAAAGTTCGCCGCCAGAGACCACATCAAGCCACAGTCCTTCTTCTTGTGCAATTT